>JABXJY010000124.1 GCA_013375385.1 Desulfobacterales bacterium | reverse complement strand
GAGAGCTGTTATGAACTTGCCAGGGAAATTGTAGGGGGAAAAGAGACCATCGATAAATGCGTGTCCTTGAATCCTCCAATTTCCATTAAGGTTGACGGGACCATGTTCCCATTAAACCCATTTACCTCTGGCTTGTTTAAGAGTACTATTCTGGCGATGCTCTCTTCCTTAAAGGGTTTTAAGAAGGGAACAGTTGAGATAGAGATACCCTGATTTAAGTGCCTAAAGCCCGCCCTGGCGCTATGTGCTCTTATCAACCTATTAAAATTATAGGCCAGGTCTGGGCCAGGGGACTGGGCCAGGGTTACAAGTGACTAAAGTGCCTAAAGTGACTAGAGTGAGCTAAAGTGCCTAGAACTGAGGAACGAGTGTTAGTTGATAGATTTGACAGAAGGATAAACTACCTGAGGATATCCGTTACTGACAGGTGCAATCTGCGCTGTGTTTACTGTATGCCACCTTTTGGTGAAAGGAAACTGAGGCATAAAGAGATCTTGCGCTACGAGGAATTCCTCAGGATCGTGAGGATTGCAATAAAATTGGGTATCAACAAGATTAGGCTGACAGGAGGAGAACTCCTTGTCAGAAAAGGGATACAGGAGTTTATCCCAATGCTTATGGCCCTCAATGGTCTTGATGATGTGTCTTTGACCACCAATGGAGTCTATCTTGAGGATCATCTGGATGTGTTGAAGGCGGTCGGCATAAAGAGGATTAATGTGAGCATTGACAGCCTTGACAGGGCAAAATTCAAGAGGATTACTCGCTTTGACTATTTTACCAAGGTCTGGGAAGGGATAGAGAAGGCCAGGGATATGGGCTTCCATCCCATAAAGTTGAATGTCGTTGTGATGAAGGGCATAAACGATAATGAAATCCTGGATTTTGGTCGCCTTGCCATTGAACAACCCTATCATCTCAGGTTCATAGAATGTATGCCCGTTGGCTTACAGGCAAATAGCCTGGCATTCATTCCGAACGCAGAGATAGAAGAGATCCTCGTCAATGAGTTTGGGCCATTGATACCTGTTTCCCCGGGGCGACATGATGGCCCGGCAACGAGATACAGATTTGATGGGGGTAACGGGGAGATAGGTTTCATAAGTCCAATCAGTCATTCCTTTTGTCAGGATTGTAACAGACTCAGACTGACTGCCAATGGGATGCTTTTGCCATGTCTCCTTTCAGGCAGAGAGGTAGATATCAAAGACTCATTGAGAAGAGGCTGCCTTGATGAGGAATTGATTGAGGTTTTTTTAGAGGCGGTAAAGTCCAAGCCAAAATGCCATCCCCTGAGCCTCGATAATCACCAGAAGGTTTACCGAAAAATGTGTTCTATTGGTGGGTGATTCTGTCCAGGCGCTCAGCTTTCAGCAAGCAGCCATCAGTAGATCAAAGCTGTCTGTTGAGTTCCTTGAGTTACAACCCAACAAGCCCGAGAAACCCAAAAAACCCAAGAAACAATGCTACAGCTGTGCCTGTAGAGCCGCAGCCTCCTTTTGCGCGGCGGATAATCTTTGCGCCGCATCTCTCTTCTTGAACACGCTCACGCGGTCGGCGTCAACATACTCCACGGCCTCTATTTCACAGAACCGCACACACTGGGGATCACCATCGCAGAGATCGCACTTGATTACCTTTTTAGCTATGACATCAAAACTCATAGCGCCGAAGGGACAGGCGGACACACAGGCGCGGCAGCCGATGCACACATCGTAGTCAACCTCCACGAAATCCAGGGTCTCATCACGAGACAGGGCCTTCACCGGGCAGACATTCACGCACGGGGCATCCTGACACTGCTGACAGGATATGGGAACATACAGGCCCTCCGACTCCCACTTAACCACCTTTATACGACTCCGGGAGGGGTTAGACACACCTTCATGCATAACCGAACACACGAGCTCGCACAGCCGGCAGCCGGTGCACTTTTCGTAATTTATCATCAGGACCTTGCCCATTGGTTCCATTGATTTACTCCTTTCAGCTATGTTAGAGCAGGTGGGACGGCTCTTTATCTATGCCAAGCCTCTTCAGCGTCTCTGGTGTAGGAACGCCATTTTCGTCCCAGCCATGGTGCTCATAGTATTCATCAATCATCTTATGAAACTTTTTCCGATCTATCGTGGCACCGATGACGTCAGGCGCACCGCGTAGGCACGGTTCATCAAAATAGCGGTGATTGAGCGTATCGCCTTTCCTTGGATCATCTCGTGTCAATCCTTCCCTGAGATTGAACAGCCTCTCTATATTGTAGCATCTCTCCGCTATACCCCAGATATCCGTGGGAGACATTTCCAGCCCCGTATTGTAGTAGAGCACCTTGGTCCAGTCCTCAAAATTGGGAAGGGTTGCCCCCAGGAACGTGGTGTGATATTTACATATGCCCAGGCAATCCACCCCCATGTAGCACAACTCTTGCCAGAAGACCATCCACGCCTTGCCCACATATGACGTATGATCTGAGCTCAATGGCCCATCGTAAGGAACGGGGTTACCATACACCTTCCTCAGAACCTCCTCCGGTAAATGGTAGAGATCAATGGCAGGCCGGCTTCTCAGGTGGTCAGAACCTCTGGAGCCTGTAGCGATACCGAGGGCCAGCGCCGGAGTTGCCCTCTCGTCGGAGTGCAGGTTACTCATGCCTTTGACCTGAATAAGATATTCAAAGGAATCCTTACCTATCTTCTCTGAAGCTTGAATTCCTCCCTCGGCCAAGGTATCACCGAGCCACCCTTCTCTAAAGCAAATGCGGCGAATCATCTCGAGGAGTGCTTCATCATTACCAAACCTTAATTCCAGGCCATCGGTATCTTTACTGGTGAGGATTCCCTCCTCAAAAAGCTCCATCGCCCAGGAGATAATACTGCCGATTTCCAAATTATCCACACCCCACTGATCTACCAGGTGATTGCTCGTTAAGACCGTAACTGCATTTTTGCAATCTGGCTCTCCCCCAAAGGCTCCCTCGGAGGTATATTCGGGTCCCTCATCATATTTCCCTGCATAGGGACCAGAGGGGATCTTATACTGGGCACGGCAGTGAACCTGGCAGCCAAAGCAGCCAGTCATATGGTACGGCCCCATTGTCTCCGTGGCGATTTCATCAAGCCGTTCGGGTTCGATATCATCGGCGTACTCACACTGATTATACTGGAAATTCCTGCACCTTACGCCGCCCCAGGAATTGGTTGCCCCCCAGATAAAAGGGGTCCCAAGCGTTCCCTGGGTTTGATTTACCTTGGCACTTACGATTTGATCGATGAACCTCCTATTATAATTCAAGGCATCCATGGGATGGGCTATCTTTATGTCCATAGTGCCTCTGGCGGCTACTGCCTTGAGGTTTTTTGAGCCCATGACAGCACCCATTCCTGATCTGCCGGCAGAGTTTTTTATCCCTGTCATAACATTGGCATATCGCACCAGATTCTCACCGGCCGGACCACAAACGGCACACTTAACGTCCTCATCATCAAGCTCTTCTCTAATGGCCCACTGTGTTTCGGTGACAGTTTTGCCCCACAGGTTGCTGGCATCCCGTATCTCTATTTCACCATTGTGAATCCAGAGATAAACAGGGTCTTTCGCCTTACCCTTTATGACCAGGTGATGAAAGCCGGCCCAGGCTAGCTCAGGGGCAAAGAATCCCCCCATGTTAGCACTGCCGAGCAAATCGGTGAGCGGGGACTTGGCCATAATATGGGTTCTGGCGCTTGCTGAAGCCAGTGTTGCACCCAGGATGCCAGCGCTGATCATGAGCGTGTTTTTCGGGCCCAGTGGATCAATGCCTTTCTCTGTGTGGTTATAGAGCAAATACGCATCAAGGCCCCTACCGCCCAAGTATTTCTTCCGTACATCAAGGGGGATAGGCCTTGTTTCAATGTTACCAGTGGCGAGATCAATATATGCTACTTTTCTATCCAATGCCATCTTACTTCCCTTCCTTTTTTGCTGCCTTCTTTGGTAATTTCTTGGCTGCCGCTTCTTCAGCTAATCTCCGGTTTACATCCCATACCGGCCCCCGTATTCGAGGGAAATCGGGACGAATCCAGTGCACGCGGAATTCCATCCCGCAGACCGGACACCTGACCTGTTTTTCCCCAGCGGCCGGTGTAAGCCTCCCCATGCAACTTGGATTATGGCACCGGAATTTCCCATACGTCCGGGTTTTACGCAGAGTTTCGGCTCCTGACAACTTTTCTGTGTCTATTGCCATAAGATCCTCCTTTCTCTCTCTAGGCAGAGATGGTAAAGGTAACACGGGCGGGCTGTTGATGCATCGCCTCGCGTGCCTTTGACTCAGGTGCTCTCGTTACCCGGTTCATTATCATGAACTTGAGAGCGAACGCATCATAGCACATATCTCCCTTTTGTCAAGGCGGACAAGTATCTCTCGGCCGCTTTCTCCCCCGCAAAGCGGGGGGATCACTAGAGCCCGTTTACGGGTGGTTATTGGCTGTCTTTAATTTTTTGGTCCAGGGAGAAAGTTGATAGAAGGTCTGCGCAAAATCCAGCTTCTTGCACCTGGGACAGAAACGAAGATAATCACCGGTAAGCGTTTGGCCTATCTTATCTAACTGAGGTTCAGGCGCAAACGGAGCACCACATTTGTCGCATGCCTTCAGTTGCACTGATCGTATCTCCAGTTTGGGGACTATTTGGAAAAATCCTCCAAGACCTATTTCATGCCGTAGCTCTGCAGCTTCCTCTGGGCAGGTATTTACACACTCCCCACAACAGATGCACTGATAGTGGGAGTAGGTAAAGATTCGCAGTTTTCCTTCATCGTTGGACTCAAGTGTTCCTGTTGGACAACTCAATTCACATGCGGCACAACCTGTGCATTTTGCCAGACTAAGCCGGGTTCTGCAAAAGAGAGAAACCACGACAAGGAGCATTGCCTCACCGCTGAGCACGTGAATGGTCCACATGTTATCTCCTAAGAAAGGTAGAGAGTCCAGACTCCCGTGGGTCAGAAAGTATCCGGTCATAAATGGTAAGGCGGTTATACCGATTAAAAGAAAGTCAGATGTGGAAGAGGCAAGGCGGATGTCTTTTACCATGATACGCCTGAAAAAAAAATAGGCGGCAAGGGCCAACAAAAGAAGTGTCATCCAATCTGCCCATGCATCCGGCAGAGCTGTCCAGGCCCACCCAAACCTGGATTCTTCCCACAAGGCGACATGTCCGGCTAACCAGACGGGAACTATAATCAGGCATGCGTGGAATATATAGCGCAGGATTGCGTAAAGGGGTCTTTTGGTAACTGCATTATGAAAAGGCACAAAGGAGCGCCCAAAGGTAGCTAAGCTGTACCCCCATCTGAAATCTCTATCCGTACCACTTTTTATGATTGCATATAAAAAGAAGACGACCCTGGCAATAACTCCAATAAGAACTATGAAAAAGACAACCCACAATAACGGGCCCTCCACAAAGGAGTCGAAATCCATGGTGCCTTATCCTCCCATTTTTCAATCAAACTCCTGATCCCTCCGGGGACCGGAGCCTTATCCTACTGTCTCTTCCTGAGGATCCTTTTGTCTCCTATCCTGACCGTCAGCTGGATTTTATCAAAGTATTCTATGAGAGGAATGGTATATTTTCTTGAAACACCGGTAAGTTTCTTTAACTCGGGTGTGGTTATTTCACCTCTCTCTTTAATAAAATCAACGAGCCTCCTGTTGAGCTCTTCTATCACCTTTTTATGGAAAAAAAGATCTTCCTTTACCTTGATAAGTGTTCCATCCTTGACCATGATTTCCAGCAGATCCATTCCTCCCCCTTCTTTTATATTTTGACCCAGATCTTTAAAGTATGGGGGCTCGAGGCCCTCTTTGAGGTAGATCTGCTCGATCTGACTGCGCAGCTCTTCCTGCTCCTTATGGAGCTTAATCCGATGATCTTTGGCCCTGATGGTATCCTGATCCCTGACAATGAGAGTCTCCTGTATCAGGTCATTGATTAGCTGGTTGAAGAGTTTTTCCTTTATATTACCGGCCATCCTGGATCTCAATTCCTCCTTGATGAGCCCCTTTTTTAAGGGGAACCGTCTGTGATAATCACCAAGGATGGCCACTATCTCTTCTTTAGCCTTGTTATAGAATTCAGCATGTATAAATATCTTATTCTCCATGTCAGATTCAAAAATGACGTGATTTGAAAGTAACCTGTCAGTTATCTCACCAACATCCTTCTTACCGAGATTGGTGAGAAAGGAGAGTTCTGTTTTGCTGAGGCTCTGAAGGCGACTACCTTTGATATGTTGCTCAACAATGGCCTGGTCCGATCCCTTGTCTAAGACAGTAAGCTCTTCTAATGCATTCCTTGAAAACCTCTTTTTCCTCGATGGAAGGGGGTTCAGGATATAGCCCCCCCCAATGGTCCTTATTGGCGAATAACTCCTGATGACAAATCGATCTTTCGAAAGCACGACCGTAGGCCTCTCCAGGCGAAATTGTGCAAGGCAACGATCACCAGGAGAAAGACTGTCTCTGTCCAGGAGGATAACCGTGGCAATTATCTCAGAGGTACCGCAGTGAAATTTGACTTTGGTCCTGTTTTGTAGCTTCTTAGGGGCACCATCCAGATATTCCAGAACACAATCCACCAGGTACGTGGGTTTAAGGGAGTCTTTTTCAGCAACTACATCTCCCCTGACAATGGCCTCCTTTTCTAATCCCTGAAGGTTGATCGCGGTTCTTACCCCTGCCTTAACTGATGGCATACTCTGATGGTGTACCTGTATTCCCCTTACCTTACTCCTTATTCCCTTTGGATAAATGGTCACCTCACTGCTAACATCAATATGCCCCGAAACTGTTGTTCCCGTGACAACCGTACCAAAACCTCTCATGGTAAATGCCCTGTCTATTGGGAGCCTGAAGAAATTCCCGGGATCCCTTTCAGAGACCTTTTTGGTGAGCTCATCCAGGGTCACTACCAGTTCTTCAATGCCTTCCCCGGTTTCTGAGGAGACCTCCACCATGGGTGCGTCCTGCAGGAAGGTGCCGGTAAGGAATGAGGAAACATCATCCCTGACGAGGCCGAGCCATTCTTTGTCCACCAGATCTATTTTGGTCAATATGACCAGGCCGTGCTTGATATTAAGGAGGGAGCAGATTTCAAGGTGCTCCCTTGTCTGAGGCATGACACCTTCATCGGCGGCAATAATGAGGGCCACCAGATCAATCCCCGTTGCACCGGACACCATGTTCTTCACGAACCTTTCATGACCGGGTACATCTACAATTCCAATGGTGAGCCCGCTCGGTAGCTTCAGATGGGCGAAACCCAGTTCAATTGTTATCCCCCTGAGTTTTTCTTCTTTGAGCCTGTCCGTGTCTATGCCTGTCAGGGCCTTGATAAGAGCGGTCTTGCCATGGTCTATGTGGCCTGCTGTGCCGAGAATAATCTGCTTCACTGTTTCCTCTATTTTTGTTACCCTTGCTTGGATGCTAAATTAGAGGTAACTGCCTCCCTTGTCAAGAAACTGTTTTCTGATACGCTACCTGCGCGGACAATTTGATTGACGTGAAAAGAAAATTCTGATAGAGTTTTATTATATTTTCCCCGGTAGCTCAGCTGGTAGAGCGGGTGGCTGTTAACCACTTGGTCGGCGGTTCGAGTCCGTCCCGGGGAGCCATTCGATGCGAAAAGGGTGACCATCATGCGATGACACCCTTTTCTTACTCATGGCCTAACGGCCTGATAAGATAACTTATCAAGCATCGAATGGCCGTGAGCCTGTCGAAGGGCCCTTAAACATCATTTACACTGTGATAGTATTGGAAAATGCCATCATGGTTCTACATCCTCCGACTCCGTTCCGGTACCCTTTACCCGGGAGCAACAAAGAATCTGGAAGAA
>JABXJY010000123.1 GCA_013375385.1 Desulfobacterales bacterium | reverse complement strand
CAAAGCTCATGTTACCTGACTGCCCGATAAACCCCTTCTGTCGACTCGCATTGGACCACGTCACCGAAAATTGCATAAGGTGATTGCCCTGTCCAAGTTTGACCTGATGACGAGCACTGATCCTACCAACTTATGGCCATTTTTTTCTATGTTGCGGGATTCCTTTATCATATTGTAGTATATACGGGTTCTTATGTATGCTCAATAGTTAAGTAAGGGTCTCCTCTTGAACACGGTGAAAAGCCATGATTCGTCAGTGTGATGGGTATACAATACGCTCAAGATGCCACTCTAATTAGACACGCGTATGTTTGTACGGTGGAAAAAAGACATGGCATTGGAGGCAAGTTGGTATCTTCTCTTTGTAAACAGACTGCTAGCCCGATTTTAATTGGCACGTGGGCAGACGCCGTTTGGGCTGTTCATCTCTGTGAAAAGGACGGTTTCAGACTGGTTTCCCAAGAACTGAATAATCGGTTGCTCAGAAAACACTGGTCGATTCCCGAGCGTCAGATCGAAACGTCTGTTGTTCTAGCAAATCAGAAGTGGTTCGATCTTCATGAAACGGAAGCAATCAACTTATAGTGGTTTGCAACCAACGGAGGAAGCTTAGCTCGGGTCCGTTAGGCGGCATCACATTTCCGAAATACAATTTTACGACACATCCTCTATGGAAAACTATGTTTCTGTCACTACTGTTGCCAGTGTAATAATTTTTGTTGCCTTTTTTATTCGTTCACTCACAGGTTTTGGTAGTGCTTTAGTCAGTATTCCCCTTTTGGCTTTGTTATTTGACCTCAAATTTGCTGTTCCTTTGGAAGCACTGTTTGAAGTTGGTCTCAGCATTTTATTGCTGAGTAAAGTGTACAACTCTATTAGCAAAATCACCCTTGTGCCATTGATAATTGGTACTATCATTGGCTCTCTATTAGGAACCTATATTCTATGTTCATTTGCAAACATATTTCTCAAGAGAGCTTTAGGTGTAGCCATTATCTTATTCGCCCTCAATCTGTTGATGGGAAAGACCAGTAATAATATCAAGCCACTTCCTTCAGGTTGGGGACTATTAGCTGGAACGGTCGGCGGTGTCTTTGGAGGTTTATTCGGTACGAGTGGGCCACCTTTTGTGATGTACCTTACGTACAAGTTGAAGAAGAAAGACGTTCTGCGAGCCTCTCTGATTGGGTTGTTTGCTATTGACTATTCCTGGCGCGTAGGTGTCTTTGCAACCACTGGGCTTTTGACAATGGAGATACTCAAATTCGCGCTACTTTTGACCCCTGCTTTGGTTCTGGGCACAATTTTGGGCCACAAGGCACACTTCCAAATCAGTGAGGAGCGATTTAGACGAATTGTGGCCGTAATACTCACTGTCTCAGGCATATTTCTACTGGTTCAGTAAAGCAAAGCCGGTTTGGCACAAGGTGCAACGCTGTAACTTCGATAAAGCCGTATCTGTAGCGAAAGCCGCCTAACCATCTCCTTGAACTCGGAGTCGCTTCTCCGCTGCACTCCAAAGCAAGCCGGAGGGCGCCGTCGAACTTTCAGCTTTTGATATAGGCCATAAGCCAAACCACCCCATAAGAGCTTTCCAATACAGTCAGTAGTCTATATCCCTCTGCACATGAAAATAGTAAGGCCATCTTGAATCATTCCATAAACTCACCACTCTCATTTTCTTGGATTGATAAAGGCTTGGACATGACATCATGCCTTAGATTCTTCATTGACACACAACCGTCATTTCCCTATACTCGCCGTCTGAAAAAGCAAGTTCTTATCACTTCCTATTCCTGGCATTAGTTTTCATTGAAATGGAGTGGCGTACATGGATAGGCTGGTTTGTCCTCCCTGGGTGGGGTATTTGCTGCTAAACCCATTGCGGAAACTGCTGGAGAACCCAGATAAGATACTGGGTCGATTCGTCCGGGAGGGGATGACCGTTCTTGAACCCGGCTGCGGCATGGGTTATTTCACCCTGCCTTTGGCCCGGATGGTCGGACCAAAGGGCCGGGTCGTGGCAGTGGAGATCCAAGGCAAGATGCTATCGGTCCTGGAGCGCAGGGCCCGAAAAGCTGGGCTTCTGGTCAGAATAGAGCTTCGCCACGCTGGAGCCGAGGGGTTGGGCGTGGAGGATCTTTCAGGTCAGGTGGACTTTGCTGCCGCTCTTCACATGGTCCACGAGATGCCCCATCAGAGCGCCTTCTTCGGCGAGGTCTGGAAGGCCCTCAAACCCGGGGGCAGACTTCTCGTTGTCGAGCCCAGAGGCCACGTCTCCCAGCACCAGTTTGAACAAACCGTAGCCGCCGCGGAAAAGATCGGTTTCAAACCCGAGGCTATGTCCAGCAAGGTAGGCGGCAGAGAATCCCTGCTAACCAAACCGCCTGCCTGAAGAAAGGACAATTCAGAAAAGGACTTCGAATTTCATCTTTCTTTTCTTTAATTCGCATGTAAGCCTTTCTTTGTATTCACGGAAGAACCTATCCGTCATTTGCCGCTCTAAACCCAGTTGATGATAGAATCCTTTTACTGAATATAAGTAGTTCATTTTGTCGATGAAAACCATGTCGACCTTTTCTTCAAGGTGTTCGATAAGCCTTTCCGGGTTTCCCGGGAGAAGTGGTCCCACGAAGGCAAACGTCTTTATCCCTGAAGAGTGAATTGTCTCCAATGCTCTCAACCTCTCTTCTACAGAGGCTGCCCTGGGCTCAAACAGTCTTGCCACCTGCTCATCATCTGTGGTTATGGTAAATCCCACCTCAACTGTCTCAAACTCCTGAAACAAATCCAAATCCCGCAAAACAAGTTTCGATTTTGTCTGAATATTGGCAGGAAACTGTCTTTTCACCAGTTCCTTCAAACAACACCTTGTCAACGCATACTGAGCCTCCAGCGGTTGATAGGGATCACAGACCGAGGAAATCCAGACCGTCCCTTTTTTGGCCTTAGCCAATTGGTTTTTCAGAAGCTCAGGGGCGTTGACCTTAACGTCGACGAATTCGCCCCATGCCTCGCTATGGCCAGAATACCGTCTCATAAACAAGCGTGCATAGCAGTATGTGCAATTGATCTGGCAGCCGGTGTAGGGATTGAGGCAGTAGTCAAAGATCTTTGATTTGTTGAGAATGCTTTTCGCCCTGACTTCTTTGACTTTCAGCACCGAACTTACCACTGTTTCATTGAATTATCAATCGAATTGGCCATATTCTTTCACACTGTTTTTACAACTCGGCGGATTCCCTTTCTAAGCCAACCACCACCCCTTGAAAGGGTGAATCAGATAACGACACTAGAAGGGTCTATTTCTCTCTCACAGAGTCCTCAGAGGCACTGAGGGTTTGATCTGAATTCCTGAGAGGGGAATTCAGATCAATCTGCAATGCTCCGCGTCAGTTTACCAATAAGCTATGATGCTGTCACTTAAGATCTATTACCATCGTACCTCGGCCCGCAAGGGCTGAGAGTTTGGCCTGATTATTCGTCCCTGTCTTGTTAAATCTAATTCTATTTAACTGGGGTCATAAAATCAGGACGACATAATGACTATCTCCGTGGACTCTGTGGGCTCTAGTGTTCCCGATAAATCGGGAAAGCGAGAAGACACATTAATCAAACAATATGATCCGCTATCTAACCTGCAAAGCAAAATCTGGTAGGAAGTGGCCGCTACCCGGGGCACCGTACGAATGGTCATAATTGACACACAAGCTTTATTTCACTATTCTTTGGCCTCGAATTGTGGCAGGCTCACCGCTGTGAAGGTTTACAGTCTTTTGGACCTATTCTGAGGGTCTTGTAAGAAGGAGAGAGTTGTGCTTGGCGCCGGCATCGCCATCCTCACTGCCCTGGCTTGGGCCGGGAGCAGTATCATTCTTAAGTCGCTTACCGCTAAGATAGACACTCTCTCACTCAACACGCTCCGTCTGTGGGTCGGCTCTGTCATATTGCTTGCCTTCATTCCCCTTTCGGGCAGAGGTGCTGACTTCCTTCACACGCCCTTCCTGCCTCTGGTCTATGTGATTGCCTCAGGCATCATCGCCATGGCTATCGGAGACTCCATATACATTGAGAGTCTGTCCGTCCTTGATGCTTCCATAGCCTTTCCAATAGCGCAGTGCTCTTTCCCAGTTCTGACGGTGCTTGTGGCAGTTCTCCTCTTGGGGGAAACCTTCACCTGGATCACCGGGGCAGGAACAGTTCTTGTGGTACTGGGCATTTATCTGATAGCGGCCGCGGGAAAAAGGGCAAAGGTATCCCGGGTACAAGAGACGGTCAGTGAGAAGGGGGTGATATTTGCTCTAATGGCAGCAGCAGCCTGGACGACCGCAGCGGCCACGTTGAAAATTGGGGTCACGGACATGGACGCCTTTGTTGCTGCTGGTATCAGGATACCCGCCTCAGCAATCGTGCTTTCTCTCTTGGCTCTTCGCCGGAGGAAAAAAGGAACACTACAGTTCAAGGAGTATGGGCACCGAAGTATAGCCCTTGCCGCAGCCGCAGGTATACTGACTTACGGGGTGGCAGCTGTCGGCTACGTGACGGCGATACAATTGATTGGAGTCGGCAGGACGGTACTGCTGACAACCACCGCGCCCCTCTTTGTACTGCCCTTCTCAATCCTTATTCTCAAGGAGACCCCGACGCGCTATACCATAGCCGGTACTTTCGTGTGTGTTGCTGGGATATGCCTGGTTGTCGCCTGATTATTTCGCTTCATAAATACCATGGCATTGGAGTACCTGAACATATTCCACCTGACTTGACCTCAGGTTAAACAATTTGCCAGACTTATGCCTACAACATCAAGTCTGCAATAAAATCTTGCCGATCATGGGTTTCAACCTTGGCAAGAGTATCCTTCAACCCGAGGGTGTTGCCAGATAACACAACATCTCGGAGATTTACCTTACCCCTCGTCAGGCCAAAATCGTTGATTCCGAGGCGATTACGAAAGTCGATTTTTCTTGACTTGAGATGCCTTTTATTGTTCCATCAAATAAGAACTCTCCTCTGAATCACGAATCTCTATTTAGAAGTTAACCCTGTGAAGAAACACTTGAAAATGTACCTACTTCGCTCCTGACAGAGTGTTGGCAACTCTGTTCGGAGCCCAAATATTGTCGACAAAGCCAAACCACTCAAAACTATCCTGGTTCATTCCAGATTGGACTGAAACATCATATTGGAGAGCATGAGATGGTACGCATTCGCTTGTCTTTGCTCATCTTCTTATTTGCTACCCTCGGATTTGGGTTTGCTGAAAGTCCCAGAGCTGTAAGTGCCCAACAGCAAAGCCAACGTGAGGAACAGGACGTCAGCTTCCGGTGGGCCTTCGGTGCCCTAGTAAGGGCGGAGAAGGGGCCTGCGTTTGTCGCCATCAAGCACGATACGACTCTGAAAACCGGAGATCAATTCAAGATGTTTGTGGAGCTGCAAAAGGATTGCTTTGTATATGTGATCTATCAGAGCCCCCGGGGGGAAATACACTTGCTCTTCCCATACAACTTGCAACAGTTTAGCACCGATTACCAACCGTTTAAACAATATTACATTCCGCAAGATGATGGATGGTTTGAGTTAGACGAGCACGTTGGGCGCGAAACATTTTATTTACTTGCCTCGGCCCAGCGATTAATTGAACTTGAGAGACTTCTCAGAATGTATAAAACCGCGGAGCCGGCTGGAAAACAAGACCTAGCAAAACAAATCCTCACCGAAATCCGTAAGATAAAAAGGCGTCATCGAAAATTCAAGACATTTGCAGAGCGCCCGGTGCAAACTGTAGGAAACATCCGCGGCGGCGATGATGCCAAGAAAGCACTCAGACCTGATGTCAGCTCCGTTGCGGTTGAGATTTCTGCGAAAACCTTCTACAGCAGGACCTTCACGATTGACCACCAGTAGCAAACGAAAGTTGCGAGTTACGCTCTTTTTGATTCTAAGCTCATTTCTCGCAGCCCACCTCTGCTTTTGGCTCTTACCCAATGTTTTTGAGATATGGAATGCACAGGCGGTTGATCAACTCTTTGTGTTTCGATCATCTTCAAAACGATTTCGCCCCACCTATGACCACACCATCGCCCATGTGGACCTTAACAACACCACTATTCAACGACTTAGCAACCACTACCTGGATCGATCTCATTTTGCGAAAGTGGTCAGGAATCTGGCATCGATGCACGTTTCTGCTCAGGTCTACGACTTTCTCTTTGCCGGGAGGTTAAACAAGGAAACCGATCAGTCCTTGATTGACGCCACGGCAGAGGCGGGCAATGTCTACTTTGGTATGGCCTTCGAATTGTGGCAAGAAGGTAAGGCTCATGGAAAGCAGCCCAGGCATCCGGATGAGACGCGGTACCTCGATCAAACAAAATGGCAGGTGGTTGTGGAAGGTGATCCAGAGGGATTCTATGTTGGCACGAACTCCCTTGTCACCTTCCCCGAGCTGACCTCCGCCTCTCGGGGTCTGGGCTCTCTCAGCGTGAAGTTTGACCGCGATGGTGTCCTGCGCCGGGTGCCATTGCTTGTGCGCTATGACGGAGGGTTCTACCCACTTCTACCTTTCCGAGTCATATGTGAGTATCTCGGTGTGCCACCGGAGAAGATCCTCCTTAAGCCGGGTAGACATATTATATTGAGAGATGCACAAAAACCAGGGGAAGCCGAAGCCCGTGATATTGTGATTCCGATTGACCAACGCGGCAATATGCTTGTCAACTTTATCGGTTCGTGGGAGAGAATGGATCACTATAACTTTGCCGATATCTTGTTGGCCTCAGACGATCGTGACGAACTGGAGATGTGGGGAGAAGAACTTGCAGGAAAGATCGTTCTGATTTCGGATGTTTCCACAGGATCCTCGGACGTGGGACCGGTGCCAACTGATGCCAATTTTCCCCTAAGTGGGATCCATGCCAATATCATGCACAGCATCTTGACAGAATCCTTTCTCAGGGAACTCTCTCTCAGGGAAATGCTCATTGTCGAGGCCCTGCTCCTAATGGTTGTTCTCATGCTGTCTCTCAGATTTTCCTCCCTCTACTTTTCCATTGGCACTCTTTTGGTGGTGGTCTCCTACATCGGCCTCGTGAGTGTAGGTTTCTTGTATGGCCATCTCATCTTTCACATCGTCCGTCCACTGTTCATGGTTACCTTTGCCGTGATCTCCACTGTAGTCTATCGTTACATTAATGAGGAAAAGGAAAAAATGGAGGGTCTCCGCCAACGGGATTTTATTCGGGCCACCTTTGGCCGCTACCTCAGCAATGAAGTGGTCGAAGAACTGCTTGGCTCACCCGAGGGCCTCAAAATGAGTGGGGAAATCCGCGAGGTCACCTTCTTGGTCTCTGATTTGCGGGGCTTTACCTCCCTGTCATCCAGGTTGACTCCTCGTGATGTGATCCAGAGTATGAATCGTTACTTTGAAGGCATGGTGGAAATTATTACCCGCTATCGTGGTACTGTAGATGAATTTCAGGGGGATGGCATCCTTGTCTTTTTTGGTGCTCCTTTGGCTGCAAGTGACGACCCGGAACGTGCCGTTGCGTGTGCAATCGAGATGCAGCACAAGATGCCGGAGATCAATGAAGTGCAGCGGCAACACAATCTCCCCGAGCTAGCCATGGGTATCGGAATTAACACCGGGGAGGTCATCGTCGGCAATATCGGCTCAGAAAGGCGTTCAAAATACGGTGCTTTAGGCAGTGCCATCAATACTACCTATCGTATTGAATCCTATACCATTGGGGGGCAGATACTCATCAGCCCCAGCACCTACGAAAAGGTACGATCAGTGGTGCGCATTCGGGAAACTGTCGAGGCACAGTTTAAAGGTATGGACCATGCGGTAACCCTGTACGATGTCGTTGGCATGGGAG
>JABXJY010000398.1 GCA_013375385.1 Desulfobacterales bacterium | reverse complement strand
AAGAGAAGTTTGGTCAACCGCCCCGGAGTGGTTCCCAAGGCCATAAGAACGCCGAACTCTCTCGTCCGCTCGAAGATAGTCATAAGGAAGGTGTTCAGAATGCTGAAGGCTACCACCACGATCAAAATGATATAGAAGATAAATCCGCTGACCAGATCCATCTGAATGGCCTGGATCAAACCGGGCATGAGTTCCATCCAATCTAAGGCCACCAGGTGGCCTTTTTTGTTTGTATTTTCGATGCCGGCGGCAACAGTCCTTTTTATCTCTGGCACGTACTCAAGAGATTTGACCAACACCACCACCTCGTGCACGGCCTCGTACATGGTATAAACATCTTGAAAGTACTTAAGGGGGATATGGATGGTGCTGCGATCGAATTCGTCCTGGCCGGAACTGAAAATTCCCTTTACCTTAACCATGGTGGCCGCGATAGATCCATCACGCCCCTGGCCCAGCACAACCAGTTCATCACCTAAGCCCACGAGCAGGTTCTTGGCCAGAAGCTTTCCCACCAAGGCTTGATCGGTATCGCCTGCGGACAGATAGTTCCCCTGGTGGACCAATTTTTCAAGGGTGGACACCTTGGCTTCCCTCACCGGGTCAATTCCGATCACGATGGCGCCATAGGTTCGTTCCTTGGAGGAGACGAGTGAGAAGGTGTTGGTTCGAAACGAATAAGCGGCCACCCCCGGAGTCTTCTCCAAAATGTCGCCTACCTCGGCCGGGTCTGGCACCACCAACCGTATGCTCCTTTTATCCTTATATCCCTTTGCTTGCACCTGCACATGGCCGGTATGGATTTTTACCGCGGAGTTGATCATGGTATCGTAGGAGCCAAACTGCCAGGACAGCATAAAGACTAACAGCAGGCTGGCAAATGCAATGGCTAGGATGGTAAGGATGGATCGCCTGGGATTCCGCCAGATATTCCGCCAGGCCATTTTGACGTCTATAGACAAGATGTCCTACCTCCTGGGGTTCTTCAATGAAGATAATGTAAAGAGACTATCGGGCAGATCTTGTTTAAACATAAGCTCCTTATAGTCTAACAGCGTATACTCATCCTTCACGTCTGATTTCTGCATCTTCCACACCTTGGGAAACAGCTTACCGCCCAGCATCTGGATCTGCTGGCCGGTCATGGCCTTGACGAGCTTGAGGTCCTCATCATAAAACTCCTGGCTCAATAAGATATGGTCTTCACGAATTTTAAGCTTTTGCATCCCCCACACAACCGGCGCTTCAGGTTTGGGCATGGACTTGATAACGTATACCTTTTTTCCATCATGGATCTCAGTCCCTGTAATCGTATGGGTGTAGTCCTCGATTACGCTATCGGACTTGGCCAGGTCGTTATTGGAGAAATCCGAACCCATCCAGGCTTGGGACATCATCGAGGGCGGAAGCTTGATAACCCGGTTGACCTTGGGATTGTAAGTCCACATCTCCCTACCTCTCTTGAGGGTGCCGTTGCCATTATCCTTGGGAGGGGCAAGGATGATAAAGATGCTGTCTTTCTGCCCTTTGGTCCAGGCCTTGATAGTTATTACCCGTTCCCAATTCGGTCGATGAATGGTCATATCCACCGTGGAAATGGAAGCCTCACCACGGTAATAACTTACGGCGGCCTCCACCAGAGCCTGGGCGTCTTGTCCATTTGCCTTTGCGAACAGGGCGACAAAAACAAACAAGCTCAGGCAGAGGTCCACGATTGATTTTGTTGTCATGCCGCACTCCTAATAATTCCGTTGAATTTGGCTAAGCATGAACTGCTAGATAACATTTTCATGATTTCAACCGGCTAGACCTCTG
>JABXJY010000122.1:1815-7903 GCA_013375385.1 Desulfobacterales bacterium | reverse complement strand
CTACATAAAAGGAGCACAATCAATCACTTATCCCCTTTTTTGTCAATACTTTCTCTCATTCAACTGCACAATGTGGGATAAATGGAAAGTCTCCCACAAGCCTCCTGGCTTATGATTACTATACGTAACATGAACAGGCCGGGTGCAAGATTTCTAACTGCAATATAGTATCCTTCCGACTCTGTGATTTTATCGAATTGCGGAAGAACTAATCATCTATCGCCTACCCCCTCAGAGTCTCATTTGAAGGCACCTTCCCCATATATCTTCTGAGCTGAGAGGCAAGAGTATTGTCGCATCCTGCTAGATCTTATGGTGGGTGGCGATAGGTAAGTTTTCGAACCTACATGCCATAGTCAGCGCTCGTTATCACTTCAATATTATTGGGGATTTCATTTGATAATCATAGCCTTATCAAATTTGTAGGGATGGGTCGGATTCTTATATCCCTAAAAAAATGATTTAAGCATTATTATGGGAAGATTTACCGTAACAACATTTCTTGTATTTCTTTCCACTGCCACATGGGCATGGCTCGTTTCTTCCTATTTTGTTGCTTTTCGCCTGCCTTTGTTTGAGCCACCATTATTTATAAATTTTACTAAAGGAATTGGATTATCATCCTTTCCAATATGGATATTCCTTTTGTCTTCTGGAATAGCGTCGAAATCTACTATTCCTGCAACTGTAAACATACTAGAACTAGAAGCACCCCCTGCGATAGCTACGCCTTCAAATTTTGATTTGTCAAGGACAACAACGAGACAGCTCAGACAAAAACTACCACCATCATTTCCCGTTACAAAAGATTCAAAATTTTTTTCTTCTTTGACAATCAGCAAGTAAGAGTGAAATTGCTTGATCAAGGGTGCCCCACATCTTGGACAGTTAGTTGATGAGTCTACATCATCATTCCAATACATCCATCTTGGAGCCGATACATCAATTTTTTCATGATTCTCAGAAAGTTGACTCATATTTTTTCAACTATAGTCACAATAGTAGCAAACTATGTGGGGATTGACTTTCTTGTCCCAATCTTAAATGCTTTTGCCATTAGTAAAAATCCACAATCGGTTAAATCTCATTACAGATTACTACGTTTCATAACAGTAGCAAATTTGGGAAGAGAATCTAAGATATCAGAATTGGAAATCAATATGGTATCATCATCATAGACCCTGGTGGCCTTGAACTGATCAGCCACTTCATCTGGTTGTCAGCGATTACCTCCACCTCCTCTTCTTTTGCGCTTGCGAGATTTTTTCCTTCTTTGCCTTTTATTGATGGGAGTAATTAACTCCAATTTTTCACCATATTGTGCCACTATTTGACGACGCAACTCCTCACGCTTTTCAGCTAGGACACCATACGCCAACGCTGAATAGTCCCAATCCCGCTCTCGAATCAGATCACGCTCCAGCTTGCCAGCGCATTCCTCGCAAAGACCGAGCTCATTGAGCCGGGCAAAGGAGTCGCAACCACAGCACTCACCCTCAGAAACACCAAAGACATCATTATCGTCGTTGCACTCAGGCATAGAATTTCGAGTATCCGGCATTCCATCTATCTTTGTATTCTTCGCCTATCTTTTCCTCCGACACAGAAGAACCCTTGAAGGTTAAAACCCTCCCTGGCTCCAGCTCACTTTTCTCAATGGTAGGTCTGGCTAGGTACTTTTGAACTCCTCCTTTCCCTTATCTCTATGAGGCCCAATAGGGGCCCATCACTGGATGTTTCGTTGGGAAAGTGCTCTCTAAGATAATGATAGTAGTCCCATAAGAGCTTTTCTGAGCTCTCGTCTTCGTAGAATCCCAGCAGCATACAGAGCAGTGATATTGCATAGGACCCGATTTGATGATGCCGAAGGATCTCCAGGATGTCTTTCGAGCAGTTGAATCCCGATGCATGTAGAATCCTCACTGATAATTCCACGAGCCCGGCGCGTTTCGGCCTCTTCAACTCACTAATAATTCGAGGGATAGATGATTCTTTGAGCCTTAGGAGTTTGTCCTTTAGCCTTTCGTGATTTAACGGGTCTACCTCTTGGTTCATAATCTCAATGAGTTCTCCTGCCTCGTCTGTATTGTCGATAAGCTGAGCTTCTTGTCTTCCGCGATCTAGTAGTGTATTTGAAATCCTCGAAGCCACTCTCTCCACTTCAGGTTGCAATAGGCAGGAGTACACCATACGTGGGGCCGATACGTCATGGACGGTATTGTTTTGAAAAAAGTCCTCATCCAGGCGTGGAATACCATAATCGATCTCATCATAATGGGGGAGACTCCGGGGGGTGTCATTGAGGTCATGATGGTTAGCGGCATTGGTTCTGCCATAACAGCATTTCTTATACTTCTTTCCACTTCCGCATGGACACAGGTCGTTTCTGCCGATTTTTCTGCTCACCTGCTCCTCCAGGTACCTGAGGGCTGAAAAGCAAACTGTTTGAAATAAATTCGGTAAATTCAAATCCCGTCAGCTCTACAACGAAACATAGGGTATCACCCAGATTCATGCGAAAATATAGGTTAGGGGGTTCTTGATGGGTAACGAATTATCCAAAATCCGAGGCAAATAATTCTTTCAGCGGCCCCACAATTGAAGACAAATCGGATAACGGAACCGTATCAAAAATGAGACCATTTTTTTCTGCCTGCATTCTAAAAAAATCCTCAGCAGGGTCACCCTCTGGAATAATAAGCTTCTCGGGCCATTGTTTTTTGGCTCCCCACGCCTCTTTAAAAAGAGTGTCGACGTCCCTCTCGTGCGGGAGTTCCTCTACTACCCTTGTTAGTACATGGCCAAAAACGTATGTGCTTGCTGCGTCCATCAGCACATAGATATCGTAAGGTTCATCCTGCACAAACAAGAATGATTCGTTGACTCTAAGGGCGATCCACACTTCATTCACCTTGAATTGATCGGGGGTAAGCATCATGAAAATTCCTTTTTCAGATTCCTTCTCTCTACTATCTCTTGGTCTTGATAACTTTCATGCCTGGGCGAAATGTTTCGTGCCATAGTCTATGACTGCCAAACGATCAAATTTATTACGGACTTGATTTGATAGTCATAAGTATAAAAAGAGCCCATGAATTTAAGCATTTTTAATAGGCTTCATTGACGTCAAGGGATCCTGCCGGCAGAGCATATATATATGATCAATTGGTTGCGATATCTTGGCATCATTGCAGACATGTATGTTATTAAAAATTACAAGATAGGGTTTTTCTAGAACTAACGATTTTCGTTACAATTATTTAGAAGCCTGACTTCGAATAGAATCACGTAAAATCCGCAACAGCTACTGGACGCTCTACAGCAAAACTCTGGCGATGAAGTTTGACACGCTCGATCTCGTGCAAAGTATCAGCAGTAAGATAGCTTTCGCCACAATGAGGACAGCTAACAACTGGAACATTTTCGATGACCAATAGGTCCTTGCCTTTACCATAACTCCGAGTTACACGGCGGATACGTGCACCTTTCTTTCCACAGATGTCACAAATCATACGACTCTCTCCTTGTTAATTATTCAAGATAAACGTGATAATTACCAATTTACCAATGATGCTTAATTTATTCATAACAGCGAGCTCACTACCTGCGAGGGTTTCGCCTTTGACTAAATACTTCCACTCTCCTGTATCATGGTCTTTCTGGCGCTCCACGATTTCACCTATAAGTATACCACGTTCAACATCAAAAATCGTCAATTTGTCTTCATCCATTTCCTCTTCTGCGTGCAGCGTCATCACATACTCACGGGTGCGCACTTTCTCTTGCATTTTCTTCAAGATGCGGTCAAACATAATATAATTCCAGGTGGCCTTGCGTTAAAATTTACAGCAATTCTGGCCCAACATTTTCGAACAAACCGACTGTCATGGGGGCAGCTTAACTAACGTCTGATTTCTTTGGGGATAATTTTTACTTTAATCTTGACGGCTTCGTAAAAAGTCGAAAAACCTCTTCTCCCTCGATGGGAGAGGGTTCACCCGCCAGAGGCGGGTAAAGGTGGGGGTGGTAGAATCTTTGTTCCCCCTCCCCTTAATCCGCCTCTGGCGGATTAATCCCCTCCCACAAGGGGAGGGGAAATGGGACTTCTATTGCCACATAGTTAAACCTCCATAAACCCCTCTGGTCTACAAATGCTTGGTGCAGGGGTTCGTTTATCTTCAATCTCGTAATAACTTGACCATTAGCAACATGAGCATAATTCCAGGTTACAAGATAGTCAATATTATACACAGTGCCGACAGCGAAATGAGCAACGTCTCGAAAAGATTTCTCCGGGATTTCCCATCTCTTATATATACCTTACCCATTTTTTTATACTTTATCATTCTCCACGATAATTTTTCAGGGATGTCTCATCCTGAATCTCTGAAGAAGGTCGTGAAAGGGCCCTGTATGAAGGGGATTCTTCTCGCTCCAGAAGAGGTGGGTTGAACAGCGGCAATCTGAGGATCCAAACCCCGGAGGCCCGCTTTTCATGATAGAAGAAAGGGCCTGAGCAATCTCACATTCATGCCTCTGGGAGGATCTGATCGGCAGGGAGACAGAACCGTCAGCAACTTGGGTAAGATAATCGATGTGCCAGTGCTCCTTTTTCCCTTGTTGGCTGTGCCTTCTAATCCTGGCCCTCAGGCTATTCATTGCGGAACCCACATAGATGTAGTATCCCTTTTGAAACATGACCTTACCCCGTTGACCGATCTCTATGAGCTCTTTCTTTCCCAGTTGTAAGACCAAAAGATAGCTTCCCCTGTCCTCTATCTCTTGCCTCAAATAGTCCCATGGAATCTCTAAGATCTTGACCCCCTGACCGATGCTAAGGTCGGGTTTCCATTCTATCGCCACAGGGAGAATCATCAGGTCATTGCTCACCTTCAGTAAATTCAAGCTGAAATCATAATCCGTGTGAAAATCGGGCATGAACCATCTTACATGGGGATAATGGACAATGAACAACATTGCAGATCTGATTCCGCCTCTCCCCATCTCAGCAAGGCCAAGGAGATGCCTCTTTCCTCGTTCTGTCACAGCATCTGGAAACATGGCCACACCATTTCCAAAGAGCGTGCAGGACTTCACCTCCAGGTACAGATCCCTCCCAGTCTCCCGCAGAAGAAAATCAAACCGGCTCCTGCCGTGAAGAACCTCTTCTTTTACTATTTCTGCTCCCTCAAGCGGTGGAATTAGTTTCCTTTCAATGAGGTACCGGGCAACCTGATTTGTGAGATGGGTATGGAGGAAAATGGGATATCCGTTCCTCTCAACGGCAAGGACTGTATAGTTGCTTTTTCTTTTTGAAGGATGGATCCCTCCGGAAGGACCAGCCGGAGACAGATAAAGGCTTGCACCAGGCAAAAGGAGTTCCCAGAGCCTTCCCGGATTTGGAAGGTAGGCATCGATTACCCCCAGCCCCTCAGCAATGCACCTAACGAGGAACCTGTTTGGCCTTTCAAGAAAAGTGGCCTTTACTGTTTCACCAATACTTACAGGAAAATTCTTCATGTATCGTGGAGTGTTTACTCTATAGTGTGGGATGGTGGCGCAAAAGACTGCCATTCACCAGCTAGCTTCACCTTCCCGGCCGGCACCAGCCCGGGACGGGCAAACCAACGAGGTACGATGTTAGCCAAGAAATCCGAAATTCGAATACCCGCCTGCCATGCGTAGTATTTACACATAGAATGATAACCGTGGCAATAGGATTAGCCTTAAGATGCTATCCTGAATTTGCACAAAGGCATTGCGGGCAGGTCGAAACTCGAAACAAATACTAATGACCAAAATCCCAATGCTCCAAACCAATAGGTCTTAGCCCAGAATAAGTCAACTTCGGGTTGTTTCGGATTTTGAACATTTGAATTTCGATATTGTTTCGGATTTAGGATTTGAGATTTCGAATTTCAAGCCAGTAGAATTTGATTCCGCCACAAAAGCCTGACATAAGTGCTAAGATCTTAGTTGATGTACACGGCGAAAGGAGCTTAGGGCCTGAACTGGATATCGTAGAGGTTCCTGTATCTGCCATTTGTGGCAATAAGTTTCTCGTGTGTGCCTGCCTCGACAACCCTAC
>JABXJY010000122.1:0-1805 GCA_013375385.1 Desulfobacterales bacterium | reverse complement strand
TTCTCCAGAACATAGATTCGATCAGCCCTCCTGATTGTACTCAGCCGGTGGGACACAATGAAGATGGTCATCTGGCCAAGCAGCTTCTCTATGGCCTCCTGGATATGGAGCTCACTCTCTGGGTCAAGGGCCGAGGCAGGCTCATCAAGAATCATGATGGCCGGGCCTTTAAGAACAGCCCTGGCTATAGCAATTCTCTGTCTCTGTCCACCAGAAAGAAGGGTTCCTCTATCACCAACAATCGTTTCATATCCATCTGAAAAGGCCATGACAAAATCATGGCCCTGGGCAATCTTGGCTGCATTTTCAATATCTTCCTCGGTATAGTGGCCTCCGTTATAATTGATATTATTGGTTATGGTATCATGAAAAAGGAGGCTCTCCTGGCTTACTGTAGCAACCTGACCTCTCAAGGACTCCAGTGTTGCATCCCTGATATCCATTCCATCAATGGTTATAGAGCCAGACACTACATCGTAAAAACGGGGAATGAGATCCAGGAGGGTACTCTTTCCTGCCCCAGTGGAACCGACAAAAGCCACCATTTCCCCTGCTTTTACGGTAAGAGAGATGTCGTGCAAGATTAATTTCCCTGGTTTGTAGCCGAAATCAACATGAGAAAACACTATGGTATTCTCGAATCTCGCCATCTTCCTGGCTCCCGGCTTATCCTGTATGTCTGGCACGGTATGCATTATATCAAAGACCCTACTTGTTGCACCCTGAAGGGTATTCAAATTGATATTTATCCTGGCCAGATTTTTCACAGGGGCATAGGCAGCGGCAAAGGCATAAAGCATTGCAATAAGTTCTCCCAAGGTATGATGGAAGTAAATCTTTCCTATCAGTAAGATACCGGGGACAATCAAGAATACACTTGCATCCATCATGGGCCCGATGCCCAACTGCCACCTATTCCAGTGCATGATTTTCTTATACAGCTTACCGGCAAGCTTCCTGAATCTCTCGGCTTCATAGGTACCCCTACAGAATCCCTTAATGACCTTGAGTAATAAAATAATCTCCTGATAGCTTGATGTCACCTCGGCTGTTGCGTCCTGTACCCTGGTGGAATGTTTTTTGACCTTGCTACCAAAAAGCCTGACCAGGCCAACAATCAAAGGGATAGCAATAATGGTTAGTATGGTAAGTCTATAATTCATCAAAAGGAGATAGACAAGAAAGACTGCTGCGGTGAGGGGGTGCTGTACAAGACCGATAATGATATTGCTTATATAGCCCTGCATTACTGTCAGGTCTGCTGTAGCCCTTGCTAGAAGCTCACCACTCTTGCGCTTATGATAAAATGTGAGGGGCAGGGAGATAAACTTTTCAGCCAGATCGGCCCGTAATGTCTTAATGGCCCGGTTTGAGAAGGCTGCTCCTGCAAGCTCACCTAGATACCGGGTAATCGATTTAAAGACCACTGAAAGGAATGCAACCACGGAAAGAAGGATGAGCAATCGGTTCGGTGAGATCCCTGTTACCAGAACCAGCTCCGTCTTCTCAAATGAAAAGGGAGGGGTGAACATGAGCCAGGGAATCCTCCACTCAACAGGATCACTCGTGCTTTTCATTCCTTCGTCAATAAGGGGCTGGAGGAGGTAAGCTGGCACCACAACAAATAAGGCTGATATAGCGCTCAGGATAATTGCCATTATGATCAGGCCCCGATGGGCCCTAGCATAGACGCCAATATCATGACCGAGAATTCTGCCTAACATCTGCCTAAACTGCTTCAATTAATCGAGAGATCACGATCCGCTGAACCTCGCTCGTCCCTTCACCAATCTCTAACAGCTTAT
>JABXJY010000397.1 GCA_013375385.1 Desulfobacterales bacterium | reverse complement strand
TGTCGTAATTGTGGGGAACTCTTTATACCTAAAGAGTTCGACTGGTCTTGCCCCAATTGCCAGAATAGCAGTGCAGAAATCGTCGCCGGGAACGAACTCTATGTAGAAAGTATCGAGGTGGAATGATGGAAATAAAGGTTCTAAAAGACATTCTGGGCGCTAATGAGCAGATAGCGGAAAGAAACCGGAGGTTATTGGATAGTAAGGGAGTCTTCGCCATAAACCTGATGTCCTCACCAGGAGCTGGCAAGACAAGCCTTATCCTGGAGACAATAAGGAGGCTGGAGGGCAAAGTTCGCATCGGTGTTATCGAGGGGGACGTAAGTTCGAGTCTGGATGCCGAGAAGATAAGTGAGAGGAAGGTGCCTGTGATACAGATAAACACCGGCGGTGAATGTCACCTCGATGCTAATATGACATCACGAGCCCTGGATAACCTAGCTCTCGAGGATATCGAGCTTCTGCTCATTGAAAACGTGGGCAATCTTATCTGCACCGCAGAGTTCCAGCTTGGAGAACATAAGAAGGTGGTCATCCTGAGTGTGCCTGAAGGTGATGACAAACCTTATAAGTATCCCTTAATGTTCCACATAGCAGATGTTGTTTTAATAAACAAGATCGACCTTCTACCATATCTGAAATTTGACATCGAGGGCTTCTCTAAGGCGGTTAGGGGAATAAACCAAAAGGTCGAGATATTTCCGATTTCCTGCACCACCCATCAGGGGATCGAAGAGTGGGTTTCTTGGGTTATGGCTAATATGCGCTCTTCAGCTCCCGAAGCACTAACTTGACAACCCTGGGAATAGCCCTCTCGATCTGCGGAGTACACTCCTCGCTGAAGGTGGTGACGTCTGCCACCTCTATAGCGAAAATGGTAATCTCCTGGGGCAGTGCCAAACCAAGTTTGGTGCCCAACTCTACTACAGTAACTAAATCGACATTGTGAGTTGTGTGGGAATAGCGGAGAGTACCTAAATCCTGCAAGCTAAGGCGATGAACCTGCCCGGGTTTTCCCTTCCGGGTCTGGATAGCATCAATAACAATCGCTCGCTGATAACCCTTAAGTAAATCCAAAAGACCAAGACCAACAGCATTGGTCTCAGTTACAGTTACCTCCGAATTATCAATTTCCTTTCCCAATATTTGGGCCACCTTATTCCCTACCCCATCATCGCAACGAAGGGGGTTGCCCAGCCCTAGAATCAATGTCTTCAAACTTTAGCCCCCAGTAAACTTTGGTAAAAATAACTTGACACTGCTTAGACCTCTATGTCATTGCGAGGACCCCGATTTATCGGGGGACGAAGCAATCCCAAGAATAACCACGAGATTGCTTCGCTTCGCTCGCAATGACAGAGAGAATTATAATCTGACGTGATAATGTCAGGATAAGACTCAGTTTATTTTAATCATCGGTTGCGACCTTGTGGTCATGTGTATTTCAATCGGCTTAGTTTGCCAAGAGGAGGAGAAAAATATTTGCGCTCTATTTCTGCTACTCTGGCTACGTTTTCTACCTCCTCTTCTTCGAAGGGAGTGCTAAACCAGGCGTCCAAGATCTCCTGGGCTACTGCAGGAGAAGTGAGGCGCAGCCCCATGACCAATATATTGGCATGGTTCCATTTCCGCGCTCCACTTGCCGTAGCAGCATCGGGGCAAAGCGCTGCTCTCACTCCAGGGACTTTATTTGCCGCCAGAGAGACCCCCGTACCCGTCCAGCAAAAAAGTATCCCCTCATCGCTTTCTCCTGAAGCTACGCTTCTGCCTACCTTCTCTGCTATCTCTGGCCAGGAAGAAGGCTGATATAGCTGATAACTGAAGCCT
>JABXJY010000121.1 GCA_013375385.1 Desulfobacterales bacterium | reverse complement strand
CGTTCTGCGGCTTCCTCACCAACGTCTGTGTAGAAGGAACCGCGAGGTCCGCCTACGACAAGGGCTACAGGGTTTTCCTCCTGAAAGACTGCTGCGCGGCCATTTCCGGTGAGGAGCAGAAATACGTGGAGGAGAAGTTCTTCCCTTACATGGGAGAGGTATTGACCCACGACCAGTTCCTGAAAAGACTGGAGTGAGCGCTGACCATCGCCCGCGTTGTTTCCATCGAAAAAGCCTGCCAGGTAGATAGCCTTTGTCATGTGGTCGAAGGAAATCCACAAGGTTCCATTCGGCCGACCCTCAGATGATGCTGCCGCCGGCAAGCAAAGTAAAGAGCAAAGACAGATTGCGGCAACCAAAAACATGTTGCCACGGATCTTTTGTGTTATTTCTCCTCCCTTTTGTTCATAGCTTATTGTATTCTCTCCGTTTTGATGCAGAGGCACAGGTCACTGCCTAACCTGCTATCCTCTGGCCTGCATTTTCCTCCAGTAGTTCCGTATCAAAGAGAGCAGTTGGGCGGTTTCATGGAGGCGGTTGTAGATTCGTATGCCTTGCTTATTGAGATCGCAAACTACCTGGCTTTCCCATGGATTGTAGTGGCTCCCGATCAACACGGGCAGGCCAGTTTCTTTTTCCAGGGCATTCAACCCCTGGATCTGCCTCTTTTCGATATCCAGAAAGAACCTCAACTCATCCGGGGTATCCTCCGTGTGCATCCCTGGCCTGCCTATTCCATGCACAATAAGCGCGTCCACCTCAGCTGAACACAGGATCTCATGGCCGAGTGTGAGCGGGGTATCAACAGAGAGGAAGAGCCCGGAGGCTCCAAAATCAACCGGGTTTCTTGTTGAGGCCCTGGGTGGCATGCCCACGGATCGCAACGCCTTTTGAAGCCTGGGGCTGAACTCAGGCACCGCAAGACCTGCCTCCTCCAGAGCGTCGGTGAGGGCCACGCCCCATGATCCTCCCATGGTGACAATTGCAACCCTCTTACCCCGCATCGGCGGGCGCTCAATCAAGGCATGGCCCAGGGGGAGCAGGAGCTCCATAGCGGGCGAAGTGATGATGCCGGCCTGACGGAACAGGCCTTCATATACCTCCTTGTTTCCTGAGAGCGCGCCCGTGTGGCTGCTGGCCGCGCGGGCACTCCCTGGTGTCCTGCCACCCTTGTACACCACGACCGGCTTTGTCCTGGTTACTGCGCGTGCGACCTCGACAAAGCGCCTTCCGTCACGGATGGCCTCGATATACATAACAATGGCCTTCACTTCAGGGTCATGCCCGAAGTACTCGAGGAAGTCCGTCACGGTCAGGTCACACTCGTTTCCGGTATGGATGAACTTTCCCACACCCAGGCCCCTGGCCCATCCGGAGGATAGGATGTCGTAGAAGGCATAGCCCCCCTGGCAGGCTGCGGCAATGTGAGTTGCCAGGAGGCTGTCGGCGGGTGCTGGCGAGGCATTGAAGCCGGCATGGAGGTTGAACGTCCCGCTTACATTCGGGCCCAGGAGGCGAATACCATAGGAGCGGGCGAGTCCGGCCAGGCGCTCCTGCCTTTCTCGTCCAACTTCGGAGATCTCCCCAAAGCCTGCCGTAATGATGGTGATCCCTTTCACCTCTTTCTGGCCACAAGCCGTAATCGCCTCTTCCACGAATTCTTCCGGAATGGCGAGAACCGCTAGCTCCACCGGCCCTTTGATCTCCCTTATGTCCTTGTAGGCAGGGACGCCAGAGACTTGATCAGCCTGGCGGTTGACCGGATAGATTTTACCGGGATAACCCAAGGATAGAAGTCCTCTCATTATAAAGGACCCCCAGGTCGCCGGCCTGTCGGTAGCGCCGACAACTGCCACGGACTCTGGGATGAGAAAGGCGTTGAGGTCAGATTTGGCTCCCACGGCCCCTCCTGATTTTCTTATCTGGATCGCTTTCTGGCCTGCCTTTAAACTTTCAAGACTGCCCCTTCTAGAGTAGGCTTCGGAGAGAAATATGGATTCCTTATCCGGTAAAAACTTCTCACGAGGAAGGTCACTGGTCTTGGGAAAGGATATCAGGTCATGGGGTCAGAGTTTACATATCTACTTTTGTTTGTCAACTTCAAGAAATTCTTTCAATCAAGATTGATTTGAAATTTCACTATGAAAAGTCTAACCCCATCGTTCATGTGGGGGTGGTTGTTGACTTTACGCCTCCAAGAGGGTAATAACCATCAGGGGGACTAACACTTGGGCGGACTGATGAGAAGTGAACGAGGAAGGCGTGGGGTCTGAAAACCGAAGATCCATGCTCGAGGTAATTCTGAGCGGTCGCATGCTGGTGGCCCTTGTGATGGGTTTCTCCTGCGGGCTGCCCCTTCTTCTCACCATAACGGTGTTGCAGGCATGGATGAAAGAGGAAGGGGTAGATCTGACCGTGATCGGCATGATGGCCCTGGTAGGCCTCCCCTATACCTTGAAGTTCCTCTGGGCCCCTTTTTTGGATCGTTTCACCCTGCCTTTTCTGGGGCGCAGGAGAGGATGGCTGCTGGTAGCCCAGGTGGCCTTGATTGTTTCTATTGCTGGCCTTGGGTCTACCGATCCGGGGAACAGTCCATGGATGGTAGCCTTCGCAGCATTTCTGGTGACCTTTTTTAGTGCCTCACAGGATATTGTGGTGGATGCCTACCGGAGGGAGGATCTTCCTGATCAAGAGCTGGGCCTTGGCTCTTCCCTGTATGTCAACGGATACCGGATGGGGATGCTTCTGGCTTCCGGAGGCGGCCTCATCATGGCGGATTCCATTCCCTTTTCCAGGGTCTACCTGATAATGGCAGCCTGTATCCTGCCAGGCGTTCTCACCACGCTCCTGGCGCCGGAACCTGAGATTACCCTCGGGACCCCTAAGACCGTAAAGGAAGCTGCCCTCGATCCTCTGGTTGAATACTTCAGGCGGCAGGGTGCCGTGTGGATGCTGGCCTTCATACTTCTCTACAAAATCGGCGATGCCATGGCAAGCGCCATGACCACGCCCTTTTATCTCGATATAGGGTTTTCAAAGACGGAAATTGGTACAATCGTGAAACTCTTCGGTTTCTGGGCTACCATCGCCGGCACCCTGGCCGGAGGAGTACTCATGCTCCGTCTGGGAATCAACCGTTCCCTCTGGGTGTTTGGCTTTTTTCAGGCCATATCCACTGCCTGTTTTGCCCTTCTTGCGCGGATCGGCCACAGCGTTGCTGCCCTGTCTGGAGTGATTGCCTTTGAAAATCTGAGCAGCGGTATGGGCACTGCCGCCTACATGGCATTCATGGCCAGCATTACCAATAAGAGATTCACCGCAACACAATACGCGCTCCTCACGAGCCTCATGGGTGTTCCCAGGGTGCTGGCCTCGGCTCCGACTGGCTTTCTCGCCAAGAATCTGGGCTGGGCAAGTTTCTTTATTGCCTGCACCCTGATCGCCATTCCCGGAATGCTGCTTCTGCTGAAATTCGCGCCGTGGAATTCAAAAGATGCAGCAAAGGCGCCATGGAAAACATCCGCTGCTGGGTAAAGACTTGTTGGGCTCAGTCTTTCCTATTGAGCTTTCTACGGATTGGATTGCCAACCGTAGATTGATCAACTCTCGGATAGTCTGCTTACCCAAACCAGGTTTGAGCAGAAATGGGTAAAAAAGCGATCTCTGGCTGACTCGAGTAGATTCCCAAGGCTAAGTCATAGTATAAGCTAACCTATTGGTTGTTTAGCTAATTCCAGAGTATGGGTATCTTTTTTTTTGATTATGCCCTCATAATAGTTCAGATTATGTGGTCGTTTCAAAATGGTTTATATAGACGGAGCGTATGATTCTAAGGGTTACGGTGCAATAAACCATTTTGAAACGACCCTGCAAAGGCCCAGATAGGGCATAATCAAAAAAAAAGATACCCATACTCTGGACTTTGACGTTACCCTGAGTAGATTCTACTCGGAATTGCTTATATCTGTCTGATATGATAGCTTTTAAAGGCAGTGTCTAAAGATGAAACAGCCCTCTGTATCTCCTTTGATATGTTCAAGGAATGTATCATAGTCTCTATCAGTTCAATCCAGGCGTTTTTTGGGGTGGATGATGGTTGAGATCATCGGAGGAGGTCTTTGAAATGATTAGTGAGACAATGACGAAGCAGGAAAGATTACAGGCCGCTATTTCCCTTGATTTTGTGGACCGGCATCCGGTCTTCCCCATACTGGTGACCACTGCCGCAAGGTTATACGGAATCACCCAGGCAGAGGCATGGCGGGATCACGGTGTAGCACGCGAGGCATTAATCCGATGCTTCGAGGAATTTGGATACGACTACGGTAGCAAGCCAAATTACTACTACCCTATGCTACCGGGAAAACTATGCGCTGCACCGGTGCGCAACCTGATCCCGGGAAAACAGTTAGCCGAAGATGATCTTTACCAGATAGACGAGAGAGTCCTGTTTGCACGAGAGGACTACGATAAGATCGGTTCCCTGGGATGGAACGTTTTCTGGGATGAACATTATGAAAAGATCAGCAGCAAGACAATGGAGCAGTTTTCAAGGATGCAGAGCATCACCAACCAGCTATACGTTGATGACATGAAGATTTGCGAAGACAGAGGCATGCCTATCTTCCTGGGCGTTGCTGTCGATTCAGTGCTGATGGCCTTCTCCCTCTGTCGTACCCTGACCGAATTCACCAGGGATCTATACGAAGTCCCAGACAAGGTGGAAGCCGCCATGCAGGCATCATGCGATGATCTGATTTCCAACGCCATTCAGGTCTGCAGGAACAATGGAAGGGATGTGGCATTCATAGTCCTGGAGAGAGGTTCAGGGTTTTATTACCGGCTACCGGTATTTGAGCGCTTTGAGTGGCCGTTCTTGGAGCGTTACGTGGATGCCCTTGTGTCTGAGGGGATAACACCGTGGCTGCACTTTGACACGGACTGGGAGATCAACCTTCCTTATCTTACCAGGCTCCCGAAGGGGAAATGCGTCTGTGACCTTGACGGCACCACCGATATCTTCAAGGCCAAAGAGATACTCAAGGGCCATATGTGCATCAGCGGTGACGTTCCGGCGAGCCTGCTGACATTAGGAAAAGCAGAAGAGGTGGAGGAGTACTGCAAAAGACTGATCGACGAAGTGGGCGACGGGGGAGGCTTCATGTTGACCTCGGGGTGCGAATGCCCTATTGACGCAAAGCCGGAGAACATAAGGGCGATGGTGGAAACAGGCAAACGCTACCGGGGAAATAAAGGTCGTGGGAAGGTGAAGCAGCCGGGTACTGTCAAAAAGGAGACGCCCAGGAAAGTTGATTTCAAGGGAGAGATTTCACAGGCTGTGGCCGACTTGCGTTACGATGACGTGATGAAGATGGTGGGTCAGGCCACCAGGGATGGCATGGACCCTTTGTTGATCCTGAATGATTGTCGTGCCGGTATGGATCGAGTGGGAGAGCTATACAGCACCGGGGAATACTATCTGTCCGAACTCATTATGTCCGCCACTATATTTAAGAAGGTGGTGGCCATACTGGAACCACTGTTGATGGAAGGCCAGCTAGATTCTTCGCTGGGTTCAGTGGTCATCTCCACGCCCAAAGGTGACATTCACGATATTGGTAAGAATATTGTGGCTACCCTTTTCAAAGTTTGTGGATTCAGCGTTTTCGATCTCGGTGTGGATGTGGCGCCCGAAGTCATCGTAGAGACGGTAGCCGAAACGGACACCAGGGTTGTAGCCATGTCCGCCCTCATTACTCCGACATTTGAGTCGATGAAAAAGGTCGTGGACCTGTTGGAGCAAAGGAACATGAGGGCAGGGAGATATGTCATCATTGGAGGTGGTCCCACCACGGAGGCGGTGCGTGATTATGTGGGAGCCGATGCCTGGACCCTGGATCCCCATGAGGGCGTCAACTGGTGCAAAAATTTTGTTGAACAGGACACTCGGTTTCATCGGGTGATGAAAACCAGTTGATCTTTTGACTAGATGGAAGTGATTCACCAAGGGTGGGAGATGGGGCTGGCTACAGCGGTCAGCACTGTGGCGCTCTTGCTTTTCTTGGCAATGATAGCGGAAGATGCTGAAATGCTCATCTATAGTAAGGATAGCCTCTACAACCGCATCCTGGTCTATGAAGAGGGTTTTGTCCGAACGCTGCGATTGGGGGCGGGCCCAGGCGCTCGGAAGCAATCCAGTATCGATGTCAAGGATCTCACCAGGCACCTGTTGGAATACACGCAACTCACCTTTGCCGGCCTGCTGCTGAACAAGAACCCCCGGAAAGTACTTATTATCGGCCTGGGCGGAGGTGTGATCCCGCGTGAGATGCATCGGTACTTTCCTGAGGTTGAGATCGATGTGGCCGAGATCGATTCGGAAGTGGTGGAGGTAGCCAAGAGATTTTTCTTCTTTCGACCCGATGAGAGGCTGCGCGTCTACGTATCGGACGGCCGCGTGTTCGTTCGCCGACAGGCCACCAGGAAACCTGCGCCGGCATACGATATGGTTATGCTCGATGCCTTCAACAACGAGTATATTCCCTTTCATATGGCGACGCGGGAATTCTTGCAAGAGGTGACAGCCATCCTTCATCCCAAAGGCGTGGTGGTGGCGAATGTCTTTCGCAAGAACCAGATCTTCAACGCACAACTTCAGACTTTTCTGGCGGTTTACGGTCGCTGTTATGTGTTCTTTGGGAGTGATGTAATGAATGTGATCGTGGTGTCTCCGGGGCCAGATGTTTCTGATCTCGAGCCCGACGCGGCCCTCGAGTGTGCCAATCTGCTGCAGAGGAGACATGAGTTCAGCTTCGGCCTGAATACTGTCGCCGGGCAGTTCAAGCCCCGATTCCGACCGGAGCTCAGTGCGAAGGTTCTGACTGACGAGCACACACCGGTCCTGTGCTAAGTATCCTCATCCGCTGTCAAGCCGTCAGTCTCCATTCAACACCTTCTTATATCGGTTCTTGTTCGATCGTTCGCCCAAGGGCACAATCATGCTGGATGACGTGGGGATTTCTCTCTGAAAGAAGTTGAGATCTTCTCATCATTTGTCCTTTGCCTCGGGATTCCTCTTCCGCCCGGTCCTAGTGTCCTTCACAGGCATTTGCGCGATACAAGAAACCGAAACCGGCACATGTTGTGGCCCCTTTTTGCTTGACGCACAACCTCATTTCTCCCTATACTCCTCCTTTAAGAAGGCACTTCTCGTTATTTGGCATTTCTTAACCTGGAGGAGAAAATGTTCAGGGCTTATCTAATTATATTTGTTCTGCATCTATGTTTTGTGTTTCAAGGTTGTGCAACTTCAGAACACGTGGAGCTTAGCTCAAAAGCGGAACCGAAGGAATTCAAAATGACCAAAGAGGAAATGCGGAATGAGATAGAGAAGCTTAAAATCAGGGGCTTAAAGCTACGAAGACAAATAGGCATCTTAGAGAAGGAAAACCAGAGAATTAGAGATGAAAATGAGAGCCAGATGGCAAGCATGAGAGATCAAAACGAGCTCTTGAATGAGCAGGTAAACAAGTTAAAAGAGGAGAACCAGAGAATTAGCGATAAAAACCAGGTTCTCACAAAAAAACTAGCCGAGCTCCAGCTCAAACATGAAACCCCTTCATCTAAATCCTATGAACCGGAAAAAGAGGGTCCTGAGATAAAAGTAATGTATGTTCAAAAAGGCTCTGTCAGGGTGAGAAGCGGCCCCGGGATTAGTCATCAAACCGCAGGTGGTCGTAGGTTGGGTGACAAGGTGTTCACAAAAGATCTGGAAGGAGATTGGTATAGAATCGTTGATCCTGAGGATTTTGATAAGACTATTGGATGGATTCATGGATCATTATTGGGCGAGATGCCTCCTGGTCAATAGCCAAGAGTGAAGGCGATCAAGAACCCTAAAATCTCTCATAGAATAGCCAGATCCATATTTCAGATAAATCATAAGATGAACCTTCA
>JABXJY010000396.1 GCA_013375385.1 Desulfobacterales bacterium | reverse complement strand
AAAGATCACATCCTTGGCTACCCAGAGAGCGACGCGCCCCCCCCTAAACCACGCCGGAAGATCCACCCAGCGTTGAACCGCGATCAGGAGCACAACCAACAGAGCGAGTGCAGGCACCTGGAGCAGGGCATATCTCACAACGACGCGAGCTGACCAACCTCGCCCATTCATGCCTCGTTGTGATGTCCCGCTCCACTTCATATCGCCACGTTAACGGGAATGGTGTTTAGAATTCTGGCCAGATCTCGTGGAGACAACTCTGCCAGCAGCCCCCTTTTTCCTGCATTGATGTAGATCTTTGGGAGATTCATGATGGATGCCTCAACGTAGACCTTGAGGGGCCTTCTTGTACCGAAGGGAGAGATCCCGCCCAGGGAATACCCGGTATGCCTGTGTGTCACTTGAGGATCGCAAGGTCTGACCGTCTTTACTCCCCGGGCCTTTGCAAGGGCCTTGGTGGAGACCCTCTTATCACCATGCATAAGAATCAAGAGAGGATGCCCCTTGTCGTCTTCCATCACAAGGGTCTTTGTCACCAGGTGCTCATCCACGTTCAACTCCGCAGCTGCCACCGTGGTGCCACCTTTTTCCTCGTATTTGTAGGGATGCAAGGAAAAATCCACCCCGTGTTCCTTCAATTTCCGAATAGCCTGTGTTGTGGGAAACCTCTCCTTTGCCATTGTGCCTTCCCCCGCAACTCCTGAAGCCAAGACACCCAACGGCCTCTTTGCTGTTTGCGTGGGTCGAAAACCACCTTTTTACTCTATCATATTCTGCCTTGGTTGCACAATGGTATCTGAAAGTCGCTGACCATACCTTCTCCAATGCGAATATTGAATCTTTAGGGAAAGTCCAGTCAGTTTTTAGGCTTGACAGCGGTTTGGCTAATGTTATTATGCACGGTAGCATCTCACAGGGGTTTCTGGGGTAGAAACCTTCACTCTTGAGGGAACGATGACTACAGCTTTTGTTGACGGGCCTGTATTTGTTGGCGACGGTAGGATACTGGAGCACGGTACCGTTGTGGTGGAGGGAGAGCGAATCGTGAAGGTGGCCGAGGGGAATATCCCGATCCCCAAGGACGCCCGCAAGATACCACTGGCTGGGCGAATCCTTCTGCCCGGCTTTATTGATTGTCATGTCCACCTGTGTCTGGATGGCAGCGCCGACCCCGTCACCTTGCTCATGGGCGAGCCTCTGCCGTTGACAACTCTCAAGGCGGCCCGGTTTGCCCGGCTCACCGTGATGGCCGGGGTCACTTCGGTTCGAGACCTGGGAGGAAAGGATGGGATCGACCTGACCATCAGAGATGCCATCCACTCCGGGTTGATCTTGGGGCCTCGGATGCTGGCCAGCGGTCGGTTAATCTGTATGACCGGAGGGCACGGCTGGCAGATGGGCCGAGAAGCGGATGGCCCTGATGAGGTGATGAAGGCCGCTCGGGAACAGGTCAAGGCTGGTGCGGATGTGGTGAAGTTCATGGCCACGGGGGGTGTAATGACGCCCGGTGTGGAGCCTGGCAGTGAACAGTTCACCGAGGAGGAACTTCGAGCCGGGATCCAGGAGGCCCACAAAGCGGGCAGAAAGACGGCCACACATGCCATGGGGACCCAAGGGATCCTCAATGCCCTTCGAGCCGGGATCGACAGCATTGAACACGGGGTCTTCCTTGATGAGGAGACCATCTCCTTGATGGTGAACAGGGATGTGCCTCTTGTCCCGACTATCTCTGCTCTGTATCACATCGAGAGTAAGGGCGTTGAAGCGGGAATCCCTGCCTTTGCAGTGGATAAGACCCTCCGGGTCAAACCCTTTCACCTTGAAAGTGTGC
>JABXJY010000120.1 GCA_013375385.1 Desulfobacterales bacterium | reverse complement strand
ATTCAGTCAATCAAGAGGGCAATTAGGCAGGCCACGATAAGGCTCGCCCTTGTCCCCGTCTTTTGTGGTGCAGCATTGAGAAACAAGGGGATACAGCCCCTCTTGGATGGAATAGTCGAATTTCTTCCCTCGCCACTTGACATTCCACCGGTAAAGGGTATCAATCCGGAGACAGGGGAACCTGAGTCCAGGTCTGCAACCTTAAAAGAACCTCTCTCCTCACTCGCCTTTAAGATTGCAATGGATCAGGGAAGAAGAATGACGTATCTCAGGATCTACTCCGGAATAATGAGACAGGGCTCCTTAATCTATAACAGCACAAAAGATGTCACAGAAAGGGTGGCCCGGGTCATGAGGATGCACGCAAACAAGAGAGAGAGAATAGATCAGGCTATTGGTGGTGACATCGTTGCTGTCATGGGCCTAAAAGAGACCTCTACCGGCGATACCCTGTGTGATAAGGGTCATCCAATACTGCTGGAGTCGATGGAGTTTGATCAGCCGGTAATATCCATGGCCGTGGAGCCGAAGCACTTGAAGGATCAGGAGCGGCTTCTGGATACCCTCACAAAAGTAGCTGATGAAGACCCTACTTTCAAGTTTGCGCTTGATGACGATACTGGCCAGATAATAATCTCCGGTATGGGAGAGCTTCATCTGGAGATTTTAGCCCAGAGGCTCGGAAGGGAATTCTCTCTTGATGTAAATACCGGAAAACCGCAGGTTGTCTACAGAGAAACCATAACTAAAAAGGCTGAAGTTGAGACAGTTTTCGACAGAGAATGGGGTGGTGTGATGCACTTTGCCGGCATTAGAATAGAGGCCTCACCTCTGGAGAGGGGAAAAGGAGACAGGTTTGTCAACAGATGCTCAAACCCCTTGATGACCGAAGAGCTTATCACCTCTGTAGAGGAAGGGATAAAGCAGGCATCACAAAGTGGGGTTTTGATGGGTTATCCGGTAATTGATGTGGAAACCATTCTTTTGGATGCCAAGGTAAAGGAACTGCTCTCCACCCCACTTTCCTTCAAGATCGTTGCATCGATGGCCTTTAAAGAGGTTTGTGAGCTTGCCTTGCCTGTTCTCCTGGAGCCTATTATGAAGGTTGAAATAGTTGTCCCTGAAGAGTTTGTAGGCGACGTAATAGGTGATCTGAATACCAGAGGCGGTAGGATTGAGCGGATCACAACGAAGGGACCGGTTAAGATATTGGCGGCTACCGTGCCCCTCTCTAAGATGTTTGGCTATTCAACGGCTCTGCGCTCTTCCTCTCAGGGGAGGGCTACCTTTACCATGCAATTCTCCCGTTACGATAAGGCCTGATATTTCTCGTTATTTGTTACTAATACAAACGCACTAAAATGTTTTATGTTGTCATTGCGAGCCCAAAGGGCGTGGCAATCTCATTCTCTATGAGATTGCTTCGTTTCACTCGCAATGACCTTTCTATTAATGCATTTGTATTAGTTATCGGTTAAAAGAAAAAGAACAAGCGACAAGTAGGGAGTAGAAATTCCTAACAAATAACCAGTAACCCCGCCCGCCTCGCAAGCGAGAGCGTTGCGGGCAGGCAGTAACGAGTAACGACATTGGCCAGAACAATCCTTCATATCGATATGGATGCATTTTTTGCAGCGATTGAGGTGCTGGATAATCCCCCTCTAGGAGGAAAACCTGTTATTGTAGGCGGCTCTACCAACAGGGGTGTGGTCTCTACAGCCAGTTATGAAGCCAGAAGATTCGGCGTCTATTCTGCCATGCCCATATTTAAGGCAAGGAAAAAATGCCCTGAGGGTATTTTTCTTCCGGTAAGAATGGAGCGGTACAAGGAGGTCTCCAAAAAAATCATGGACATAGTGAAGGATTTTACACCTCTCGTTGAACCGGTATCTGTTGATGAGGCCTATCTTGATATTACAGGCAGTGAGAATCTCTTAGGCAGCCCGGGGGAGATAGCCGGGCACATAAAGGACCGAATTGGCAAAGAGACAGGCCTAACGTGTTCGATAGGTATCGCCCCCAATAAGTTTCTGGCCAAGGTTGCATCTGATATAAACAAGCCGGATGGTTTGACCATAATATCAGCAGATGAGGTGGATACATTTTTGTCGGGATTGCCTGTGGAAAAGATCCCCGGCGTTGGAAAAAGGACAGTTGAAAGGCTAAGGCATTATGGGGTCAAAACGGTTGGTGATTTAAAGAGATTCAGCAAAGAGCAATTGATCGGGTGGTTTGGAAGCTCAGGCTCAAGACTGCACGAACTTGCCAATGGCAGGGATTGCTCTGAGGTGATCCCTGAAAGAGAGATCAAATCTCTCAGTTCGGAGGAGACTCTTCCATCGGATACCAAGGACACCGCCTATTTAACGGAGTTGCTACGCTCCCACGCAGATGATGTGGCCTGGAGATTGAGGCGCGAGGGGCTCAAGGGCAGGACTATCACCCTCAAGATAAAGTTTGATGATTTCTCCGAAATGAGCAAGAGCAGAACCATCGACTATCCCACAGATAGTACCAAGATCATATCGGATTCTGCCATAGAATTACTTTTGAATTACCCTCTGAGAAAAAAGGTCAGGCTCATAGGGGTTGCTGTCTCAAAGCTGAGAGAGAGTAGAGAAGGGTATCAGATGGATCTCTTCGGGGAATGGCAGGCACAAGAAAAGGAGCAAAGGGTAGATGAGACCATGGATGAGATAAAGAGGAGGTTTGGCAAAAGGATGATAAAAAAGGGAAGAGCGTAGATGGAGCGACCTTGTGATGACTTACCGCATGTTTGCCAGACGATCCCCACAATTGGGCCTGTTTCTGACCTTTCTTGTCTGGATGTTTGGCTCCAATACCTCAGTGACAGCCGGCATCCTTAGGATCGAGACCCAGACCGGGGTGACAGTAGCAGGCGATCTGCTCAAGGTGCGGGTTACAGCCACTAACAAAGGAACCGGACCCGCCCACAGTGTCCAGGTTCACCTAATCCTCCTGTCTGAGCGACACCGCGGCCCAGTTAAAGGACGGCTCGATCCCGGAGAGGCAGATACAGTACTTTTCGAAAGAAGCCTCGCCAGGATCAGAAAAGGTCGCTATCCCTTGACTGTCCTTGTCGATTTCCACGACGCCAATCAATACCCCTTTTCGGCTGTTTCTTGCACAACGTTCCACTTTAGACAAGAGGCAAACCCCGACTTGCTTTGTTTGGGTAGTGACATCACACTGGAAACAGCCGGGGACCTACGCTTCAGTGTAAAGAACTTAGGATTCGAGCCAAGGAAGGCTCGAGCAACCCTCGTCCTCCCCAAAGAACTTTCAACACCAAGATCCCAGATCGATCTTGACATAGATCCCAGGTCTGAAAAAGCGGTGGTCTTTGAGATTACCAATTTCTCTGCCCTTTCAGGTGCCAGCTACCCGGTCTTCTGCTACTTTGAATACGATTCCGAAGCCAGCCACTATACCGCTGTTGCCAGGGCCCTTGTAAAGGTGGTAAAAGATGAGAACTGGTTCAGGCGAACAAAACTTTTCTGGCTTGGCGTTGCAATCGTACTGGGGGTAATCCTTGTCGCACTTCAGTTTAAAAGAAAAGGGTCTTGATTTAGCCGTTCATCTTGTTGTCTTTGCCATTGTCTATGGTTTTCTCCTGAGCTACTTTACACCTGCATGCCTCTTTTCAAAAACCATCACCACGGGCGGAGACACCCCCTCCCATTATGCTGCAGCAGATTACCTAATCCACACGCTCCTTCCCAGGGGCAAGATCATAGGCTGGATGCCAGGCAATTACGCAGGCTTCCCCCTGTTCCAGTTCTACTTTCCTCTTCCATTCCTTATCATGGCCCTGCTAAAGGTCTTTGTGCCACTTCAAATCGCCTTTAAAGTGGTAACCGTGCTCGGTATCTTTCTTCTGCCTCTGTGTGCCTATGGATGTTTAAGGTTTCTGCGACAGCCATCCCCAATTCCGACAATAGGCGCTATTTTCACCCTTCCCTTTCTATTCATGGAAGCCAACTCCATGTGGGGAGGTAACATCCCAAGTACCCTCTCAGGAGAATTTGCCTACAGTCTGGGTTTCGCCTTGCTCGTGCTCTACACAGGGACTTTCTACCGGGGTATTAGGGAAAACAGGTACGCACGTATCAATGCCCTGATTTTAACAATAATCGGCCTCTCCCACGGATATACCCTTCTTTTTGCCGTGTTTGCCACCACGTTTTTTCTCTTTACGACCGATGATTTCTTGAGAAAACTCTCGTACTATTTGAGAGTAAACACCCTTGCCTTTCTCCTGCTCGGCTTCTGGCTTATCCAGCTCCTCTGGTTTACTCCGCATACCACAGCCTTTCATTTCGTGGGTGTCCTGGATGGAGTATCCCAGGTATTTCCCACAATACTCATCCCCCTTATCGTCTTTGCATTAATGGGTAGTCTCCTGATCCTGACCAGGAGCATCAAGGCAAAAAAGCTTGTTCAAAGACATGCACATGTTCTCTGCTATTTCTGGTTCATTATCTTCGTGGCAGGGGCATTTTATCTTATCGCCTATAACATTAATGTAGTCGACATTCGATTCCTGCCCTATGTTCAATTTTTTCTCCTCCTTCTTGCGGCAATGGGAATAGGTTTTATAGCTGAGCCGATTAACGTCCGTTTACTGATAGCACCACTCCTCGCATTCTTGACCGTTTTCTGGGTCAACGAATACGTTAGCTATATCCCCAGGTGGATCGAATGGGACTACTCCGGGTTTGAGGCCAAAAAACCCTGGCCCCAATTCCGGGCCGTTAACGAGTACCTGAAGGGATCCTGTCAGGATCCGAGGGTGGTATATGAGCATGATTTGCAGAATCGGGCGGTGGGTTCTGTACGTGCCTTTGAAAGCCTGCCCCTCTTTTCAGGACGATCTACCCTGGAGGGGCTCTACATTCAATCGAGCATTTCATCTCCTTTTGTCTTCTATCTTCAATCCGAAATTTCTCGTAGGCCCTCATGCCCGCTTTCAAACTATAACTATTCCAGGTTGAACTTTAAAAGAGGGCTGGAACATCTAAAAATGTTCAATGTCAGTCATTTTATCGTAGTGACGGATGATGTCAGGAAGGCACTTGAAAGATCCCCGGATGCGATCCGTGAGAAGGATTATCCACCCTATACCATTTATCGGCTGAGAAAGAATCCGGACACATATGTCTCGGTGCTTGGCTATAAGCCGACCCTCATGATTACAAAGAACTGGCGACATAAGGCCTTCGAGTGGTTCAGAAGGGGCGATCTTGACACCCGCATCGTCTTTAAAGATAAACTCGATCCGTCAGATGCCATCCACTTCAAGACTATCATTAAGGATCAACTCCCTGAGAACCCAATCTCAAACCCAACAAACTCAAGGAACCCGATGAACCCAACAGGAGGTTCCATCAGGGAGACCATTCGGCCCGAAGAAATCATTATTGAAACCACCAACATAGACCGCCCTCATCTTATCAGGGTATCGTATCATCCCAACTGGCATGTTGAGGGCGCAGACCGGATCTACCTGGTTTCACCCTCTTTTATGCTCATCTACCCGACGCAACAAAGGGTTCGTCTCTATTTTGGACGGTCCTTTCCCAATTATCTGGGAGTTGGGCTGACTCTCCTTGGATTGATAATTATCCTGGCTTCACTAAAACCCGTAAGGACTCTATTCCCTCGAAGATTCTTCTCCTGTCTTGGCCAAACCTCGCTTCGTGTCCACCTCCCTCATTTTCCCTATAAGAAGCAGCTCCTCATGGTGGTAAGCGGCGGGATCCTGTCTATCCTTGTGGTAACCGTACTTCTGGATTATCACAACGACGCCACGACCATCTACAACAAGGGAATGCATTATTTCAGGAAGGAAGATTACGAAAAGGCGCGCGCGTTTTTTGGAAAGGGAATGAGCAAGTTTCCTCTGTCGCCCATCATAGACCAGACCGCATTTCATTTTGCCATCACCTATTTTAAGGAAAGCGACTGGCAAAAGGCCCTGGATGCCTTCAAAGAGATGGCCGCGCGTTATCCGGAGAGCCGAAAGCTCCCTGAGGTCTTATATCACATAGGGATCTGTCACTTGAGGCTGCATAAGCCCAAAGAAGCCATCCAGGTATTCAGGAAGGTTACTGAGGACTTTCCCCAAGACCGGTGGGCAGGGTATGCGAGGGAAAGGCTTAAGGAACTGGGTTTATGAATATCCTACTCATCAATCCTGGCTGGGGGAAAAGGATCAGCCGAAAGGGGAGACGCTTCAACCGGCCGTGGCCGCCCCTCAGTCTCATGATCAGCGCATCCTTGCTGGAAAAGGCGGGATTCACGGTACGCATCGTCGACGGCCGCGTTGACCGCGGCTGGCATGCAAAGCTCAAGCGTTCGGCCCCGGAATCTGACTGGATCGGACTGACCTCATCTCCCCTGGACAGATGGCAATGCCCCAATCTGGAGATTGGGTATTTTGTCGATCTTGCCCGTTCACTCCCTTCTGACAAGCTCCTGATTATGGGTGTCCATGGTTCCATCTTTCCCCAGGCAATGCTCAACCAAACGAGGGCCAGGGCAGTTATTGTGGGGGAGCCGGAGCAAAGACTCCTCGCCCTTGTAACACTAGAAGACTGGAGCGCCATACCCGGTATTGTTTTCCGCAAAGACGGTAAAGCCTGTCAAACAGGCAGGGCCCTTCCCACCAGCCTCAGCAACCTCCCTGCCCCCGCCTTTCACCTGATTGACCCTCCCCGATACGCATACGAACTCCTGGGAAGGCCCTTTGCCCTCTTTGAGACCTCCAGGGGCTGTCCCTACGGGTGTACCTTCTGTCTGAAGACCATGTACGGCCCCGGGGTACGCTATAAGCCGATCGAGGGGCTTATGGTAGAGATTGAACAGGCGGTTACAATCTCTGGTTTCCGGTACGGATACTTCATAGATCTGGAATTTACTACAAACAGGGAGCGCGCTCTAGAGATATGCGACCAGCTTATCGCCCGGAACTATCCCTTTATCTGGTGCTGCCAGACTCGGGCAGACGCTGTGGATGCTGTGCTTCTCAAGCGCATGAAGCGGGCCGGTTGCCGTCTTATTCATTATGGCGTCGAATCCGGCTCATCCCGTATCCTCACGGATACAAGAAAAAGGATAGATGGTGACACCATTCAAGAAGGAATCCGCCTCACCCATGAAGCAGGAATTGAGACCGCCTGTTTTTTCATGCTCGGTTTTCCCGGGGAGACACGTTCCGAAATGGAAGAAACAATAGAATTTGCCAGGAACCTGAATCCTGCCTACGCATCCTTTCATGTAGCCACACCCTATCCAGGCACTGCCATTGGGGCCTTGACTTCCTCGTCACCGGATGCACCTGATTCGGATATGAGCTTTCCCACCTGTCGTGAGGGCCACAGCCCCATCTTCCTGAACAAGATGATCAGGAAGGCCTATATATCCTATTACGTGAGGCCTGCCTATATATTGGCCCGGCTCAAACAGGGGAATCCTTTGTCATTGCTCCGCCAGCTCAGACTATTTGCCGGTTTTGTCCGTTAAAAAGAAAGTTCTTGACAACAAATCGTAATCTGTAATATATAACAACCTCAATCTCAACGGAGTAGGGTCAATATGCGTGAGTTCCTGAAGAGATTCTTTTTCCCCGTCACTGTGTTGCTGATCTTCCTGTCTTTTCCCTCCTTTGCATCTGCCCAGCAAAGTGCCATGAATTATTTTGTAGACGGTGTTGAGGCCTTTGAGGCTGCCTCTTACCAGGAGGCCATTCGCTCCCTTGAAAAGGCCATCGAATTGGAGCCTGCCAACCTCGAATTCCAGTATTATCTTGGCCTCACCTACAGGGCGATGAAACAATATGGGGATGCCCTGAAGGTCTTTGAATCGATCGTGGAGAAGGAACCGGTCAAGTTTCGGAAGGTCTACTTTGAAATAGCAGCTCTCTATGCAAGGCAAGAGCAA
>JABXJY010000395.1 GCA_013375385.1 Desulfobacterales bacterium | reverse complement strand
GGTCGTGAAATTGTACCTCAAACTCTTGGCCAACTCCACGCTACCGGAAAGCTCCACATTGCCCTGCTCTCGCCAGTAGTGGTAGCGCACCGACAGGTCTTGTGTCTTCAAGAATCCCCTATGTGGCCCTCCTTCTCGCAACGGAAGGCGGCTCTCTTGCCGTGCCACTGCACCCCGATAGCTGAAAAGGTGGCCCTGACAGGCAACCACCACACCCAGAAAGAGGGCCAGTAACCCTCCCCTTGATATTGTGACCGAGGGTCCCTTTCGTAGTTCCATGATCTATATCCCCCAAAATGCTGTGGTAGGTTTCTGTGTGCAGAGGTTACTGATTGCTTGCCATATTAGAATCATAGGAATCTAGCGATCACGTTTTGCCAAAGTACCTCCAGCTCTTTTCAGAGCTTCTTTTTCGAAGGATTCTTGAAAGCCGGGACGGAAATTCATGTAGGCGGGAATTGGATACCGCAAACCAGCTGCATGAGTAGCTTCTAGCCCTTCGATGAGGATGTCTAGTTTATCATGGGGACACGAAAACATTACTTCAGAATCTTGAGCACCGCCCCAGATACGGTCGCCGTTTCCTAGAACGACCAGTTGCGGCTTATTGGTTAAGAGGCTTTTTGCAATGCCTTCATGACACGAGCCTATTCTCCCCGCTGATGTGAATTCAAGAACGCCTCCTTCACAATACAAATAACTCTGGATTAGCCGCATCGCTTGAGCGGGAAGGCAATAAACTAAGACCACATCAGGCACTACCTTCGTCCGCACTAAAGGCGAAATCACGAGACCTTGAAAATCATTGTTTAAACGATAGAGATGCTTTTCCAATTTTTCAGAAGTCTCCAAATCTTTTGAATAGAGGCCGACATTGAATAAGTTCATCCAGTTCGCAACTTCTTCAGTTATTGGACCCCAGCCATAGATGGCACGAGCAAGTTTGCAGCTTATATCTTTCTCCGTTATTGCTATTGTCCAACCATATGACCGGGAGATCTTTAGATTTTGGCATACAAAGTTCTGCACCTTGAAGTCCGTTGAAGGCCTCCTATACTCTGGTGGAATTTTGGCCTCTGACTCTATCATTTTCACCGCTAGAGGAAAAGTTGAAGGACGAATATAGTCTTCAAGCTTCTTACCCATTTTGTGATACCTATTTAGATTTCTAACCATAAAGCTGATCCTCCTTTCAATAGTTCGATCATAAGAGATTGAAAATCTTCTGGTATCGAAAGATGCTAGAAATGATGCCTGCCTCCCTGGATTATCTTGGACTTTATCTTGGCGGGATCCGAAATCATGGCCTCCTCTAGTACTCTGGAGACCGGGGAAGGCACGTCGGGCATGGTCAACTTGGCGACGGGGCAATCCAGATAGTCAAAGAATCTCTCCTGAATTTCGTCGCTCAGTCGCCCGGCCAAACCCATGCTCCGGGGCGTGTCCTCGACGATCAGGACACTCTTGGTCTTCTTGACAGAGAGCCCGATGGTTTCATAGTCCAGACCAAGGTAATCAAGGGTCCGCAGGTCGATGACTTCGGCGCTGATTCCATCTGCGGCCGCCGCCTCGGCCGCTACCAGGCAATTCCTGACCCCCTTCAAGTAACTCAATACCGTGACGTCAGTCCCCTCACGGACCACCTTAGCCTTACCGTATTGGACGTAGTAATCCATAGTGTCGGCTGGAACGTCGCCCTTCTCGGGGTAGAGACGGTGTTCGTCGATCATTAACACCGGATCGTTGAAACGCAAGGCCGTGTTAAACAGACCCACATAGTCAAAAGGGCTAGACGGGGCCATGATTCGCCAACCTGAGAACAGGCAAAAAAGCCCCA
>JABXJY010000119.1 GCA_013375385.1 Desulfobacterales bacterium | reverse complement strand
AGAATCTTACTCTACCAATTAATCCCGAGCCTTTAGAGATTTATTCAGGAAAATGCACCTTAAGTTCCTTAGAGCCTCTCTTTTAGGAAACCCAAGATCCCCCTCCTGAAGGATAAGACCGCTGCCATAAAAAGGATACCCATGATGAGGTTCCAACTTTCGGTATAGGCACCAATAATATCCCTGAGGAGGATTACTGCAATAGCTCCCAACATGGGTCCGAAGAGTGTTCCCATCCCACCGACGATCGTCATCATAACCACCTCACCAGAGTTAGCCCAATGCATACTACCGAGGGGGACGTAGTTTAAGAGTAAGGCATAGAAGCTTCCGGCCAATCCTGAAAAGAAGGCGGAGATCACGAATGCGAATAGCTTGAATTGCCAGATGTTAAACCCGATGCTTCTTGCCCGATTCTCGTTTTCTCTCATAGCCTGGAGGGTCTTACCGAATGGAGAGTTGACAATCCTTAATCCCAGCAGCATCGAGGCTACGACAAAAATGAAGATGAAATAATAGAGAGTTAATTCTGATTCCAGCCTGATGGGTCCAACCGGAGGCCGGGGGATCCTCTGGAGGCCATCATCCCCTCCTGTAAGAGCTGTCCATTTGAAGGCGATGAAATAAAACATCTGGGCAAAGGCTAAGGTCACCATGGCAAAATAGATTCCGCGTCTGCGTATGCTTAAATATCCTATGGGCCAGGCAGCGATAAAACTTAAAATGACTCCCACCAGGATCGCAATAAACAGGGGTGCCTTGAGATGGACCAGCATGATCCCTGTACCATATGCCCCTAAACCAAAGAAGGCTGCATGGCCGAAGGATAACATGCCCGAGTAACCGAGGACGATGTCATAGGCCATGGCGAACAAGGCAAAGATAAGCATCTCGCTGGCCAGAGCGGTGTAAGGGGTGAGAAAAGGGAGCAGGATAAACAGGATGATCAAGATTGAAACAATATAGCGGGAAGGGGCCTCCCGTATCTTATCCATCAATGCTTGCATAATCATTCGTGAAATTTCTCCCTGCCAAATAGACCCCTGGGGCGTATCAGCAGAATGATGGCCATAAAGACATAGATCAGTGTGGTTGCCATAGGGGGCCATATGAGGACCCCTATGGTGAGGGTCTCGCCGATGATTAAACCTGCTATGATGGATCCAATGATGCTTCCCATTCCCCCTATGACCACCACGACAAAGGTATCCACAAGAAAGCTCATACCCATGGCCGGTGCGACATTCTGAACCGGTGCGGCCAGCACCCCAGCCAATCCGGCGAGGGCTGCACCTATTCCGAAGACCAGCGTAAATATCTTGCCGATATCGATCCCAAGGGCATCCACCATGTCGCTATCCTCGGTTCCGGCTCGGATAATGGACCCCAATTTAGTTTTTTCAAGAAATAGTATGAGGCCAATTGAGGCAAGTACAGTGATGGCGAAGATAAATAGACGGTATTTGGGATAATAGGTAAATCCGAGGTTTACCGCACCCAGGAGGGCGCTGGGGATATTAAAGGGCTCACCTTCTGGCCCATAGCCAATCCTGACTGCATCTTGTATGGCTAACATGAGGCCGAAGGTGAGGAGCAGATTATAAAGAGGCACCACCCTATAAAGGCGGCGGAGCAATGTTGTTTCCAGAAGGGCGCCAATGAGACCGATAGCGAGAGGCACAACGAGTATCGCAATCAAAAAATTCCCGGAAAGTACCCCTACCACGGTGTAGGCGGCATAGGCTCCCAGCATGTACAGGGCGCCATGGGCGAAATTGATGATGCCTAACATCCCGAAGATGGCGCTCAGCCCAATGGAAAGCAATACGTACAGAGACCCAAGAACAAGCCCGTTTAAGAATTGAGTAATGAGGTACTGGCTCATTTTTCAACTAGAATGGGAGGACTAAGACAAATCCTAGTCCTCCCCTTTTTCAATTAAAATCCTCCCATCCTGCAACCGGTCTTCTTCGGGTCCATATAGGCTTGCTCAGGTGGTATGGTGCCAACGATCTCAAAGCAATCGTCCTTTTCCTTTATCTCTTCGGGTCTCTTGGCCCGAAAGATGTATGCCTTACCCACTTGCATGTGATCCTCAGGCCTGATGTAGCCGGGATTGGCAAATAGATCCCTGAACGTATGTCCTTCCAATTGTTTGATAACCGCCTCAGGATCTTTTGTCCCTGCCCTCTTAACCGCCTTCAGATACTGGAGGGTCGCACTGTAGTTGGCCGGATTCATCCAGTTGGGACGATGTCCGAATTTTTTCAGCCACCGGTCGGCAAATTCCCTGGCCCCTGGAGTATCTACCTTCCAATACCAGGCACCAGCAACATAGTCATCAGCAAAGATCTCGGGCCCGACTGCCCTGATACTTGGGACGAAGAGCAGTGCATGGATGATCTTCATTTCTTTCTTCAACCCGAACTCTACAGCCTGCTTCGTGGAATTGTTCCCGTCCTTTCCGGAATTCAACAATACGAGCACCTCAGGTTTCGCCCTTTTAGCCTTCAGAAGATAGGGGGTGAAATCGGCTGTTCCCAGGGCGACATTGTCATTGCCAAGGAGTATCCCCCCTTTCTTTCTTAAGGCAGCAGTGAAATGCTTGAAGAGATCGTGCCCCCATGCATAATCAGCGGTTATGGTATACCATTTCTTTCCCAGATTATCAGCCCCCCACAGGCCAACCGATGTTGCAAGCATATAATCGTTATAGGCCCAATCGAAGCAGTAGCGATGGCATTTTGCCCCGCTATGTTCCGTGGTTCCCGAGCCGACACTGATCATAAGCCTCTTGTGCAGCCGTGCCTGCTCAGATACGGCCAGGCCAGCAGCGCTATTGGGAACATCAATGATGATGTCCACCTTTTCCCTTTCATAAAGCTCTTTGGCCCTTTGGTTTGCTATGTCCGGCTTGCAGTGGTGATCCCTGTAGAAGAATTCTATCTTTTTTCCCAGGAGCATACCACCAAAATCCTCTATCGCCATTTTTGCCGCTTCAACGTTAGATGCGGTAATACCAGCATATGGACCGGACATATCCGTGAGTATGGCTACCTTCACTGGTTCTTCCGCGGCAACAAGAGGAACCCAGAGAATTGCCAGCCCAATGATGATAAAAATTGTGATTAGATATTTTCTTCTCATAATTGCACCTCCTTAAGGTTTGGTTAATGTTTATGTATTGCCAATCACCTCCTTTCTTCGATTAGCCTTCCATACCCTACCGCAACTTCTTATATTCCCAGAAACTTCCTTTTCACCTCCTCATTGCCTTTGAATTCTTGATTTGTCTCATGATAGGCGATCTTTCCTCCATAGAGGATGTAGTGACGGTCGGCTACTTCTGTGGCAAAATGGATGTTCTGTTCCACCAGAAGCACCGTCATTCCACTCTTCTTGATCTCCTTCATGATTCCCTCTATAGTCCTGATCAGAAAGGGAGCGAGTCCTTCGGTGGGTTCGTCCAGCAATAATAACTCCGCACCTGATCTTAATATCCGGGCTATAGCCAGCATCTGTTGTTCTCCACCGCTGAGCTCTGACCCCTTGTGTCTGATCCGTTCCTCTAATATGGAGAAATGCTCGAAGATCTTATCCAAACTCCAACCATCACTTCCTCCACCCACTACCGGTAGGTTCAGGTTCTCCAAGACCGTCAAGCTCGAAAAGATCCTTCGATCTTCAGGGACAAAACCCATCCCCATCCTGGCGATCTGATGGGGTCTCAAGCCTGTGATCTCCCTTCCCTTGAAATGGATTGCACCCGGCCGGGGGATCAAAAAGCCCATAATGGTCTTTATGGTTGTCGTCTTTCCGGCTCCATTTCGCCCCAGTAGGGTGACAAGTTCCCCCTTCTGAAGCTCTAATGATACACCCTGGAGGATATAACTTTCTCCATAATAGGTATGGATGTCCTTGATCTCAAGCAAGCTCAGTAACCTCCTAGGTAGGCCTCTTGGACTTTTTGATTTTCCTGGATCTCCTCAGGCCTTCCCTCGGCGATAACCTGGCCCTGATGCATGACCGTTACAACATCGGAGATAGAGAGAACCACATCGATGTTGTGCTCGATCAACACCACGGTTAGCCGAGCCGATATCTCTTTTATGAGTCCGATGATCCTTGATGACTCCTCCTCCGACATCCCAGAGGTAGGCTCATCCAGCAAGAGAAGATTGGGCTCGGTGGCGAGGGCAATGCCAATGTCAACAGCCCTCCTCTCACCGTAGGAGAGGTTTTTGGCGACCGCGTCGGCCTTTTGTGCCAGTCCGACCTCTTCCAGAACCTGCCCTAACCGCTCCCCCACCCCCTTTAGATTTTTAAAATGGGTAAGAAAGTTGTAATTGGATTTTGTCCTGGACTGGATGGCAATCCGGATGTTTTCATGAATGGTTAAATCCGGGAAGATGCTGGTGATCTGGAATGAACGGGCGATGCCCATCTTGGAGATCCTATGAGGCGGGAGGTTGGTAATCTCCGTTCCATTGAAAAAGATTTTCCCATGAGTGATGGGTAAAAATCCCGTCAAAAGATTGAAGAGGGTGGTCTTCCCAGCTCCATTGGGGCCGATGATGGAGTGAACCCTTCCCCCAGCTACCTGTAGGTTAACGAGGTCTACTGCCCTCAAGGCCCCAAAGCTCTTACACAGATCTTTCGTCTCTAAAATGATGTGATTGGTTTCCATGGGAATTCAGGTGAATCAGTGGCAGCAGATCTTACCAGAATATGTAGTATGTTTAATATGGATCCATTCAGTATGGAGCTCTCAAGCATGAAAAGAATTAGTAGGCAACCTTATCCAGTCCCTTTAATCCCAGTATTTCTCTGCCTTCATCAGGGGTAGCCGGATCCAGGCCTAACTCCCTGGCAATCCGTATTATCTTTGCCACCTGCTCTGCATTACTCTTGGCCATCATTCCTTTTTCCAGATAGAGATTGTCCTCTAAACCCACGCGGACATGCCCACCGAGAAGCAGAGATTGGGTACAGATTGGAAACTGAGCTCGACCTGCAACACAAACAGAGAACTCAAAATCGCCAATTAATTTCTTGGTGTAGTCGACCAAGAACATGAGGTTCTCCGGGCTTGGGGTAATTCCGCCCAGAACACCCATGACAAACTGGATATATACCGGTTTCTTGAGATACCCTCTCTCAATCAGATGGGCCATATTGTTGATCATTCCGGAATCATAAACCTCCAACTCCGGCTTGGTATTATTCTTATTGAAGGACTCGCTGAATTCACGCAAGGTTTTGAACGTATTCGGAAAGATAAAATCCTCAGTCAGTGCCAGATATTTCGGCTCCCATTCATACTTCCAGTCCTTCCACCTATCCATTGCGTGAAACAGGGCAAAGTTCACGGAACCTGCATTGAAGGATGCCAGCTCAGGACTAAATGTGGTAACGGTCTGGACACGTTCCTCGGCAGACATGCCTAAACCGCCGCCGGTGGTCAGACAGAGAATGATATCACATTTACTCTTTACGGTGCTGGCGATCTCTCGGAAGATATCCAGGTCGGTAACCGGCTGGCCGGTCTTTGGATCTCTGACATGGACATGACACACCGTCCCCCCTGCTTCATGAACAGCAAGAATTTCATCTATTATCTGCCTTGGTGTAATTGGCAGATGAGGCGACATGGTAGGGGTATGAATACTTCCCGTAATAGCCGCAGTGATAATTCTCTTATCCATTTTCTCCTCCTTATCGGTTAAGTTTTCACTTCCATTGTCCTTAAAGCCTTTTTGAAATCCATTGTCAACTAAAAAAGAAACACCTTGGTTAATCGAGGCAACACGGAGCCCACGACTTGCGAATTTTGGTATCTAAGTGGCTTACTGCATCGTCTAAAACTACGTCCTCTGAGCGTGCGCCCTTTACTTGGTATTCTATTGGAGTGACCTTGACCTTCGGACCTTAGAGGGAGCTGATGAAAAAAGTTTAAAAACCGTTTGACACTTTCAGATAAGTCTGTTATAGGCCAATTACGATCAGGATTAGCGATAAGCCGACTAACAACACACCTTCAACTTCTGAGGTGAGTTATGGGTAAAGGTTTCGAAAAATTGCTGATACAGAGCCTCCGAGGAGGTTGCATACCTCCTTGGAGGCTCTTCTGTTTTACTACTCTATCATAATTTTCCTGCTGTTTGCTTAATGAGAAGGGTAGATGTTTTTTTAGGCGGGCCGCTGATGGTTGGCATTGGCAGCCCTTAGAACGGCAGATACGATTTAAGAAAGGAGGATGCTATGAAAAGGTACCATATGTGGAAGGTTTTGGTGTTTGGGGTAGCAATTTTGGCATTATGGTTCATAGCTCTACCCTGTAGTCATGCAGGTAACCCGGGACCCATTAAGGTCGGGCTTATTACGGATCTCACAGGCGCAGCCTTTGTGGCTGCGAGAGACTCTGCAGATGGGGCCAAGGTGGCGGTCGATCGCATAAATGCAGAGGGCGGCATTTTGGGCAGAAAGGTGGAGTTGCTTATCCGAGACAGTGCCCTCAAAACAGACATGGGGGTCGCTCATGCCCGGGAACTGATTCTGGACAAAAAGGTAGATTTCATGATCGGCCCAATAAGTAGTGGCATTCGACTGGCAATATCGGATGTATGTCGTAAGTTCAAGGTACCCCTTATAGATGGTATCGGTGGGTCCGTATCGCTGCACCGAGAGAGGGGCCATGATTACTTCTGGCAGTTGAGTCTTTCCACAGCCGCTGAATCCTATGCTGCGGCTGTCGGCTGCTCTATATTCAAAGACGTGAAGACTATGGTCAGCCTCGCCCCCGACTATGTATGGGGCCGGCAGGAGGTCGAGGGATTCATGGCGCCGTTTAAGGAGATGCGCCCCGATGTTAAGATACTTGAAAACTTCTGGCCCAAGCTCGGCGAGAAGGACTACACCCCATATATCACTGCTATCATTGCCAAGAAACCAGACCTAATGTACTCGGTTCTGTATGGAGGGGATTGGATCAACTTTGTGAAACAGGCAAAACCTTATGGGCTTTTCGAAAAGATGCAGGTCTTTTGTTTTGCCGAGGCAAGTTGCCAGATTGGCCTGGGAAAGGAGGCCCCGGAGGGTACATGGGGATTCGGACGGGCCCCAGCAGTCTCTATCGATACCCCAGAGATGAAGAGCTTTATTAAGGCATACAAGGAAAAGATAGGAAGGTGGCCAGCAGACGCTGCCGTTACAACCTATGATGTGTTTTTGGCCATTAAGTATGGGGCCGAGAAGGCAAAAAGCATTGATGGGCCTGCTTGGGTCAAGGCCATGAAAGGTGTCTCAGTCCCAACGCTCAGAGGGATCATCAAGTTCCGGGAATGCGACAACCTCTCCAACTCACCAGAATACATTGGTCCCTTGGTTTTTGACCCGAAATATGGCTACGTAGTCTTTAAACCGGCTTTGGCCGTAGATACAATGCCCATCGCCCTGAGCTGTGAAGAGATAATGGAGCTCCGGAAGAAAGCTAAGAAGTAATGCGTCTTGAATCTCCAATAGAGTTGTAATATGACCTTTGTTACATTTCTAAACCAATTTATAAGTGGAGCGAGCTATGGGCTGGTTTTGTTCATGGTAGCCCTGGGATTGGCCTTGATCTTTGGTGTCATGTCCATAGTAAACCTTGCCCATCCGTCGCTCTACATGTTAGGAGCCTTCTTTGGCTACTTTATCTGGTTTTCCCTGAAAGGATATTATTTTTCCTTCTGGCTCAGTGTCATATTGGCCGGGCTTGCAGTGGCTTGTGCTGGGATGATTCTCGAGTTTTTCCTCCGACCTCTAAGGGAGCATACGGAACAGATACTGTTTACCTATGCCTTTATATACATTATCGCCGACCTGGTGAAGATGTTCTGGGGGGGGAGATATTACACCCTCCCCCGGCCTCCGGGGTTAGATGGAAGCGTTACTGTGGGTGGCATAATATTGCCGACCTACAACCTTTT
>JABXJY010000394.1 GCA_013375385.1 Desulfobacterales bacterium | reverse complement strand
TTCTCAGAAGAAGCAGCGAGATGAGGAGGTACAGCAAGCATTTTTTGTTCCCCAGGAAGCTAGCTCTTGATGCGGCCCAGGACATAACCAGTGGTGAAGACGAAAGAAAGGGACTTTCGCGAGTTGAACAAAAAATCGAAGAGTGGCTAAACTCTTTGAAACTCTATACCCGGTCTCTGCACCGGAGTCAGATGGAGGCGGTAAATATACTTATCGATCACTATTGCAAACTCCTCAATGCTGAGGGAGATAGCTATTACTCTCTGATGAGGAATGCCTATAATAATCGGAAAGATTACGAGATTTATTTATCCCTGCTCACCTCGGCGGAAAAAGAAGTTGACCGGGCTATCGCTGAAAAGCTGGGTGAGACTGATGCGCTTCGTGAGAGACTACTGGCAGAACAACAGCAAGTAGAGAAGCTGAGGAAAAAGGATACGGATATAATTTTCCTGGAGTGAAGAGAGGTCAAACATGAGAAGAATATTGCCCACGGTTCTGGACACGAAGCACGAGAGTATTCTTTCTCAGGAACGGTCAGTGGCAAAGGCCGTGACGTCAGCCGTGATAGAATCAAAATCGCTGACGGTATGGGAGATAATGATACCCCTTATATTTCTTCATAATTTCTTGAGATACAGAGGACCAGAGAGATATTCACCCTGAATTTTCTGTTCACCAAGAAGTTGGCCTTGGAGGCAGCCGTTGACATGATCAAGAAAGGCCAGGGCAAGGAAGAAGCAATGGCTCGAATTAGGGATAAGACCAGAAACATACTTGCTTCCGACAAAAAAGGGATTTACTCGCAAAAGATCCGCCAGAAGCAAATGAAAGAGATTGACCTGCTCATAGACCACTATCGGAAACTTCTCCAAGCTGAAGGCAAAGATTATGGCTCAATGATGAAAAATGCCTATCAGACGTGGGAGAAATACGCTGCCTTTTTGGGCCACCTTAAACGGGCTGAAAGGGAGGTAAATAGAGCAGCCCAACAAACTGTGAGGATGACAACGGCTTCTGACCTCGTTTCCAAAATGGAAAACGCCACGGACAGGATAAGGAGGGCTCAGGCCGAAAAGATCTTCGAGATTAATAGTTAGCGAAGAAATGCTGAGCAGTGAAGAACTTCACTTGGTCTATGAGCGGGCCTACATACCAGAACAACTCCCCAACTATGTCGAGGCAGTTTCTTCTGCCGAGCCACATCTCCACGATGACTGCCTTTGCTTTACCCGTGGAACCCACCTCATCTTCATTGGTTACCCTCTAAAGATGGCGGCAAACGGCACGCCGCGATCCTACGAATCTGCCTGTGAGCGTTTCCGCCCGGCCACGGTGGCAGTCATTGCCCCTCAGCTCTGGTTCCGGCATCAACCGTACCAAAGCCAACCGGCTGATAGCTACTATAGACTTGAACTGCCATTGGGACGTGTTGATCCTGAGTTATCCTATATGGTGCGCCGAGCAGGTCGGGAGCTTCAAATCAGAGAGGGAACATTCGGTAAAGATCACCGTAGGCTGGTCAAAGACTTCATTTCCGGACACGAATTGAGTCGAGAGCATAAACTCATCTTTGAGCGCATTCCTTACTATGTAAAAAGATCCAAGGGAGCTCGGCTCCTTGAGGCAAGAAGGGGGGATGTTCTCGTTGCCTTTACCATCGTGGACCTGGGCGCAGCCCGTTACGCCTTCTATCTTTTCAATCTTCGATCAGCTGAACAAAATGTCCCTGGTGCCTCTGATCTGCTCTTCTACGAGATGGTTAGCCTAGCCCAAGCTGAGAGGAAGAAAGCGATTAACCTCGGGCTGGGCATCCACCCAGGCATTCGGCACTTTAAGGAA
>JABXJY010000393.1 GCA_013375385.1 Desulfobacterales bacterium | reverse complement strand
CGCTGGATGTTGTGGAAGGAGGTCAGACAAACAGTGCTTAACAGTGTTTTTTATTAACAATTAATAGAGGTTTTAAATCTAGGGTTTGTACTTGAAAAAAACGGAGGAGAGTAATGAAACGATCACTGCATATTGGAATCAACGATTATCCTGGTACGGGCAATGATCTCTCTGGGTGTGTGAACGACGCTAATGACTGGAGAAAGGCCATGGAGGCCCGCGGATTCCAGGCAACACCGCTTATTGATGGGGAAGCTTCCAAGAGCAATATGGTGGAGGCAATCTCGAAGATTGTAAGTGATACGGGCAGAGACGATATTGCTGTCATCACCTACTCGGGGCATGGCACCTGGGTGCCGGATGAAGACGATGACGAGGTGGACAGTCGGGATGAGGCTCTGTGTCCACACGACATCACCCAAGGCCAGATCCTAACAGACGACGAACTTTACGAGATCTTCAGTGAACGAAAGCGAGGAGCCAGGATTATTGTCATCAGCGACTCATGCCATTCAGGTACTGTGGCTAGAGCGTGTAACTTAATGCCAGGGACTGAAAGCGATTCTTGGAACTTTCAGAAGATTAGGTTTCTGGCACCGGAATTCTACATCAAAGACGATGAAGATCGCTTAAATAGAGCGCGGCAAGTCGAGAAGGTTAAGGCTCGTGGGAAGATCCGAGCGGCTACGGTACTGCTTTCCGGTTGCAAGGATGAGGAGTACAGCTACGACGCCTGGTTCAACGGACGGCCAAACGGAGCGTTCACCTACGCGGCGCTTCAGACTCTCAAGAACCTGCCGGACAATGCCACGTACAGGGACTGGCACAGGGAGATTCGCAAAATATTACCCCATGTCAACTATCCTCAGACACCCCAGCTCTCCGGCTCCTGGCGCCAGCGAGCTAAGTGGCGTGTCTTTGCAGAGTAGAGAAATTCTGCAAGGGAGAGTCGAAGGAAAGACGATTCCGAGCCCAGCTCATGGACACCGAGCCGCATTTGAGGGCGCTCCGAAAATGGCGCAAAGTGCAAAGTGGGGTCACATCTTGTGTGAACTCCAAAAACGGGACACAGAGGAGAATATAGCATCAAGAAAAGGGGTCGTCTTGAATTGTGAATTTTGTCGAAGGCTGGGTCAGTAGCCTAAGACATCAGGTATTGGCAGTCGCTCTGTGCAGGAAGACCATGGAGGAGATATCAAAAAGCCATGGTATTGAAGCCTCAGGAATCCCGAAGGCAAAACAAGGGCGAGACTGTTGCGGCATATGACCATAGAGATATGGTCCAGAAGCAGCAACGTGGCACAAAGAGAGATAGAGGGGCTATCTGAACTTAACGCCCTGGCCCGGTCCTTGACAGGATCTAGACTTTAGACTGATAGTACCAGGAGGAGGAAATACATGTCCGTCAAGCTGAGAATAGCCACGTTTAATCTGGAGAACCTGGACGACAAGCCTGGTAAGAGGCCGACGCTAGATGACCGCATCGCCGTGATGAGGCCCCAACTTATGAGGCTCAATGCCGATATTGTGTGCCTACAGGAGGTCAATGGCCAGGAAGAGCCGGGAGAGCCTCGTCGTGTGCTGGCACTGGAGCGTCTTCTTGGAGGCACGCCTTATGCCGAATACCACACGGTGTCCACGATGACCGCGGACGGCATACAGGTCTATGACGAACGCAACCTCGTCATCCTTAGCCGCTATGAGGTCGCCGACCATCACCAGTACAAAAACGACTACGCACCTGCCCCCCGTTACCAGAAGGTCACGGCGGAGCCGCAAGAGGACGAGGCCAATGATGTCACGTGGGAGCGACCCATCCTGCACGCGAAAATCAAGCTGCGGAAG
>JABXJY010000011.1:9869-25478 GCA_013375385.1 Desulfobacterales bacterium | reverse complement strand
CCAGGTCTCTTCCTCTGGAATCTTCTTAGTATTCTGGAGTCTCTAAACAAAAGGTCTTCTCATATTTAGCTCGTCACCTATTTAAAATAAATATTGAATATTCAAGCAAATGTCAACTAATATTCATGGGTTATTATTGGGTAAAAGTAGGTGTAACCTGGCTCTATAAAAAAAATATCTTGCCATGAAACCCTTTCCGCATGTTTTACCTATATTCCGAAAGGTTTTCTCCTTGACAATAAAAGGTGCTGTAGCTTATATCTTTCGCTAAAATTTATAATGATTTTAATCTATAAGGTAATCCACAGAAGAGGTTTTTAGATGGAGAAGGCATTAAGAATAACTAAGGTAGAATCCTGTGTTATATCCGTCATGGAGAAGCTCCCCATCCTGTCCTATTACACCACCTCCAGAGGTTGGTCTTTTTTGATAAGCTGGGGACACCGGCTGGCTGGATTGACACTTGTTGGCTATATGTTCGCTCATATCTATACGTTATCCCTATTATTTACGCCTGCAACATTTGACGCGGATATGAAATTGTTGCACAATTTCGTCTTTTCCTTTCTTGAATGGGCCCTGGCTATTCCTCTCATATTTCATTCCTTGAATGGTGGAAGATTAATCCTCTATGAGCTCTTTCATATGAGAGAAGATGAAATACTGATACGCTGTATGGTTATCCTTGGCCTTATCTATATCTTAATGCTCGGGTTTTTCTTTGTGGAGGAAAGCCGACAAATAGCAGTCGCTCCATTCTGGTCGATCACTCTTGCTGTGAGCCTTTTTGCATCTTTCATTGTTCTTAACAAGATCTGGAGGACCGGTAATTCCATCCTCTGGAAACTCCAGAGGATTACCGGTGCATTTATGATTCCTATGCTATTGGGCCACATGCTATTTATGCATATGAATTATCTAACAGGCCATAATAGTAAAACCATTTTATTAAGAATGCAGAACCCCTTTATGAAAGGGTTGGATCTTGTTTTTATCCTTCTCCTCCTTTTTCATGCAGGCTATGGCGTATTCAGTATTATTGCCGATTATATAAAGCCAGGTCTCATACTCAGATCTTTAACGTTTGTTGTTATTATTGTTATGGCTATATCAGCCTTTTTTGGTGTCAGGCTTATTGTAGCCTTATAGAGGAGACGGTGATGGGAAAAACATTGACTATAGATTCTACCCTCAGGTGTGACGTCCTGGTTATTGGCGCTGGTGGTGCAGGCCTGAGGGCTGCCACTGCTATTTGCGAGCAGATACCAGCAAAAAAGATTATAGCCCTTACAAAGTTAACCAGTCCGCAAAAGTCCCATACGACAACAGCACAGGGAGGCATGGCCGCAGTTGATCCAAAAGACCCCATAGACAGACCGATATTTCACATGTTTGATACCTGGAAGGGTTCAGATTGCTCTGCCGACCAGAATGTGATCAAGAAGGTCTGTGAAATGGGCTGGGAAGAGGTGGTCTGGCTCGAGAAGCATGGTATGCATTTCAGCAGGACAGAGGAGGGGAGGATTGCAAAAAGACCCTTTGGCGGACATATGTTGAACTTTGGTGATACAAAGGCCTTTAGGGCCTGTTATGAAGCAGACAGGACCGGAAAGGGCATAATGGACACTGTCTGGTCTGAGTCCCTCAGATATGGGGTCAGCTTTTTTGGTCAGTGTGTAGCAACAGAGCTGCTCCTTAAAGATGGCACCTGTATTGGTGCCGTTATCTTCAGATATCCTGAGGGTAAGTTTCTGGCTATTCTGGCAAAGGCAACAATTATGGCAACAGGTGGTAACACCAGGATGTATCAGGTTAGTAGCAACTGTCGAGGAAATACCGGAGATGGCCTTGCTCTTGCACTCAATGCAGGCCTCCCGGTGATGGCTCTCGAGGCAGTCCAGTTCCACCCCACAGGGATGGTAGGGCCTGGTATCCTGGCCAGCGAGGCACTAAGAGGAGAGGGAGCTATTCTCAGGAATAAGGATGAGGAACCCTTTATGGAGCGCTATGCACCTACGGCCAAGGATCTTGCCCCAAGAGATCTCATCTCCCGGGCAGTTGTCCAGGAGATGAGGGAAGGGAGAGGTCTTTTTCACGAGGGTCATAATGCACCTCATGTGTGGCTGGATTTGAGGCACCTTCCGAAGGAGGTTCACGAGAAAAAGATACAGGAGGTATGTTCCTTTTTTAAACGTTTTGTTGGTGTTGACCCGGAAAAGGATCTCTGTCCTGTTACCCCGACGGCCCACTACCAGATGGGCGGGATACCTACCAATGAATTTGGCGAGGTTCAAAGTGATACCCAAAGCATTGTTCCCGGTCTTTTTGCCTGCGGAGAGGTTGCTGCTGCTTCCCTGCATGGCCTCAACAGGCTTGGAACAAATTCCCTGTTGGAGTTGATAACCATGGGCAGGGTTACCGGGGAAAGGGTTGTTGAATATCTAAAAGATGCCAAAAAGCCGGAGGATCTTCCTCCTGACGCCGAGCATATCGCTTTTAACCAGTTTTCCACCTATCTTAATGCTCGGGGAAAGGAAAAATATGGCCAGATCAGGGATACACTACGAAATCTCATGATGGAAAAGGTAGGTATATTCAGGACAGAGGAGTCCTTGGTGGAGGCTATCGAAAGCCTAAGAGAATTGAAGGAAAGGGCAATGCATGTAGCAGTGGGGACAACATCCCTGAAAGCGAATCAGGATCTCTGGCAGATATGGGAACTTAATAATCTGATAACGGTTTCCATGGTCATTGCCCAGGGAGCACTGATGAGGCAGGAGTCAAGGGGGGGGCATTTCAGAGAGGATTATCCAGAAAGGAGCAATGAGTTTAATTATCACACCCTTGCTTCTATGCCTGAATTTGATACGGTCACCTTTGGCAAACGACCTATAGATATGAGTATCTTTGAGGCCAAAGGGGAGCGTTTTGAGTTGTTTGACTATATAAAAAGAGAGTATTGATCTTTTGCAGAGAGGAGACCGATGTCAAACTCTTATACTATCACATTAGAGATAAACAGGTACGATCCTGATACCGCACTATCATGGATTCAGACCTACAAGGTAACGGTCGGCGGTATGCTCCGGTTTGTAGATGTGTTGCGCAAGATTAACGATGAACAGGATCCAACCCTGGCCTGGGCCTCTTCATGTGAACATGCCCAATGTGGCAGTTGCGGGATAAGCGTTAACGGCAAACCCCTTCTTGCCTGTGAGCTCCTGGTGAAAGATGCGGTAGAGCAATTCAATACCCATACATTCAGATTAAGGCCGTTAACCATAGCCCCGGTTTTGAGGGATCTGGTTGTAGATCTGGAGAAGGCCTATGATAGGGTTCACAAGGCCAAACCATATCTTATCAAGCCGGCCCCTCCCCAGCCAGATGGGGATGAATATCGGATTTCCCCGGAAACACTTGAGACCTATTCTGAAGCCACCCGGTGTATTAACTGTTTTTGCTGTGCGACTGCCTGTATCAGCAGTCATGACCATTTCCTCGGCCCGAATGTCACAATGGCCAATATAGTGCGCCTGATGGATCAGAGGGAGATGGCAAAAGAAGAAAGGATGGATATCTTATACAGGGAGGATGGTGTTTACAGGTGTCATACAGCCAGGGCCTGTTCCTTTGTTTGCCCAAAAGACATAGATGTATCCCACTTTCTCGCCCTCGGGAAGGAAGGTAAGTTTTAGAAAAGAAAGTGAGCTAAAGTTAGAAGTGCCTAAAGTTAAAAGTGACCAAAATGATTTACATCCTTAACTTTAGCTCACTTTAGGCACTTCTTTAGGGGAGGTAATTATCGGCAAAAAACCAGAGGTACGGGTTAACGAGCAAATCAGGGCCAGCACCGTCAGATTAATCTCAGCAGATGGAGGGCAGATTGGGATTGTCTCCATTTCTGAGGCCTTGGCTGCGGCCAAGGAGAATGATCTTGATCTGGTTGAGGTAGCCCCCAATGCAGAGCCTCCCGTCTGCCGCATCATGGATTATGGTAAGCTGAGGTACGAGAAGGCCAAGAGGGGAAAAGGCAGATCCAGGTCAACGCACCTCAAAGAGATCAAACTCAGGCCCTTGACTCAAGAACACGACGTGGGTGTGAAGATAAGGAAGATAAGAAGATTCTTGGGAAATGGGGATAAGGTAAGGGTTTCTATGATATTCAGGGGCAGGGAAAAATCCCATACCGACCTGGGGTTCAATCTGCTCCAAGATATTATCAAGAAGATTGAAGATATTGGGGCTGTAGAGGTAGCTCCTAAGATGGACGGAAAAGATATATCCATGCTCATTGTGCCGAAATAGGGAGGCCTTTGCATAACTTGATAGTAGGGGAATTTCCTTTTTCGCGATAATTCTGGGTGAGCGGTGTGGTCCCGCCTCAGCCGGGAGAAGGCGAAGCTTGGAGTCGGTAATATACCTTTCAGGGGAAAGGAGGGTTTGATGGGTACTACTGCAAATAAACTCAAGGAGTTAAAAGAGAGGGAAGAAAAAGAGCTTGCCATGGGGGGGGCAAAAGGGATCCAGAAGCAGCATGATAAAGGTAAACTAACTGCAAGGGAGAGGCTTGATCTTCTCTTTGATCCTGGCAGTTTTCGGGAGCTTGATATGTTTGTCAGACATCGGTGTGCCGACTTTGATATGCCTAAAACATTTATTCCCGGAGAAGGGGTTGTCACTGGCCACGGTATGGTAAATGGAAGGCTGGTATATGCATTTTCTCAGGATTTCACCACTGTAGCTGGTACCTTGGGAGAGATGCATGCGAAAAAAATATGTAAGGTTATGGATCTGGCTCTCATGACTGGAGCTCCTATTGTTGGTTTCAACGATTCGGGAGGGGCCAGGATACAGGAAGGGGTAGATTCCCTTTCTGGCTATGGTGACATATTTTACAGGAACTCCTGTGCCTCTGGCGTGATTCCCCAAATCTCTGCGATTATGGGCCCTACCGCTGGGGGTGCAGTATATTCTCCTGCCATGACGGATTGGGTATTTATGACAAAGGAAAGCAGTTACATGTTCATCACCGGTCCAGCGGTAATTAAGGCAACTATTGGCGAGGATATAAGCTTTGAGGATCTGGGTGGAGCGATGGTGCATAACACAAAGAGTGGCGTTGCCCATTTTGCATGCGAGAGCGATGCCCACTGTATAGAAAGGATTAAGGAATTGCTCACCTATCTGCCATCCAATAATATGGAAGATCCTCCGGTGGTCGATTTAGGAGATGATCCTGATCGGACCGATCCAGTGCTTGACACCATCATCCCTGATAGCCCGAGGGCCTATTATGATATGAAAGACATTATTCGCTCCATTGTTGATAAGGGTCAGATCTCTGAACCCCATGAGCATTATGCCAGGAATATGATTATCTGTTTTGCCAGGTTCAATGGAAGAACAGTAGGGATCATTGCAAATCAACCAAGATTCCTGGCCGGTTGTCTTGATATCAATGCCTCGGATAAGGCAACCAGGTTCATCAGGTTCTGTGATGCCTTCAATATTCCCCTCCTCACATTAGTCGATGTACCCGGTTATCTACCGGGAAGTAACCAGGAATGGGGAGGTATTATAAGGCATGGCGCCAAACTCCTCTGGTGTTATGGTGAAGCTACTATGCCGAAGGTAACCTTGATAACCAGGAAAGATTATGGAGGGGCTTATATTGCTATGTGCGGTAAGCCTTTAAGGAGCGATTATGTCTTTGCATGGCCCACTGCCGAAATCGCTGTTATGGGGGCTGAACAGGCAGCAGAGATTGTTCATAGAAAGGAGATAGCAGGGGCATCCGATCCTGCAGCAAAGAGGGAAGAAAAGGTTACCGAGTATCGGGATCTCTTTTCCAATCCATACATTGCTGCCTCACGGGGATTTGTTGACGCAGTTATCCTACCACGGGACACCAGGCCTCGGATTATAAATGCCTTGGAGATGCTGATCACAAAGAGGGAAACAAGGCCTGCCAAGAAACACGGAAACATCCCGGTTTAGGCCGGGAGAAGGAGGAAACAGAGGGGCGATTGGGTGGCATAGCCGGATAGGAATTTGGAGGTATATCATTGCTCTTTCAGCCTTTGCCTTACACTGATTGCAACCAGCCCATTGTTGGATCTTGGAAAGGACGTCTTTACGTGTTTTGAAGTAAAGCCATAGAGTCAGGAGATAAGATAATGATGAGGGAGATTTCAACTAAGGAAATCATCAAGGTAGTCAGAAACCTGTGCATAGATGCCAACTATAACCTTGGGGATGATGTCCTTTATGCCTTTAACCAGGCTGTAGAAAAAGAAGACTCAGGAACAGGAAGAGAGGTCCTTAGGGAACTGGTAGAAAATGCTAGGATCGCTCGCGAAGAGAAGGTTCCTCTATGCCAGGACTGCGGGCTTGCTGTCGTGTTTATTGAAATTGGTCAGGATGTCCATATCACAGGCGGTGATTTAAGAGAGGCAATCAACGAGGGAGTAAGGCAGGGGTATACGGAAGGTTATTTGAGAAAATCGGCATGCAATCCTATTACCAGAAAAAACACGGGTGACAACACCCCAGCTATTTTGCACCTGCAAATTGTCCCGGGAAATAAAATGAAGATCATCTTTGCCCCCAAAGGAGGAGGCAGCGAGAATATGAGTAGGGTTGATATGCTTACCCCTGCAGCAGGTATTGAGGGGATCAAAGACTTCGTAGTAAAGAGGGTAAAAGACTCTGGCTCCAATCCTTGCCCACCAACTATTATCGGCATTGGAGTTGGAGGAACCTTTGAAAGATCTGCAATCTTGGCCAAGAAGGCACTCTTAAGAAGCATAGGGGATAGAAACCCCGATCCGGAATTGGCAAAGATCGAGGAGGAGATTTTAGCGAGGATCAATAAATTGGGGATCGGTCCCATGGGATATGGCGGAGATACTACCTCACTTGATGTATTTCTTGAGATTGAACCATGCCACATTGCAAGCTTGCCGGTAGCAGTTAATATGCAATGTCATGCAGCTAGGCATAAGGAGGCGGTTATTTAATGTCCGTTCACAGCACCTCTTCGAAACTGGAAACTTGAAACTGGATAAACACAACCAGTAAGTAAGCAAGGGAGAGTAGCAACTTTCGAGTTTCGAGTATCAAGTATCTATATAGAGATTGGAGGAGAGAATGTCCAAGCAAATAAGACTAACGACCCCATTGTCTACCGAGGATGTGGAGAATCTGAATATTGGAGATAAGGTACTGTTAAACGGGGTCTTACTTACTGGAAGGGATGCAGCACACAAAAGACTGTCTGAACTTATCGAGGAAGGAAAGGGACTTCCGATTGATATCAAAGGCCAGGTGATCTACTACGTTGGACCCACGCCAGCAAAGCCTGGAAAACCAATTGGCTCTGCCGGACCAACAACCAGTTACAGGATGGATCTTTATTCCCCAAAACTGATTGAGCTTGGACTGAAAGGGATGATTGGTAAAGGCAATCGCTCCGAGACTGTTATTGAAGCCATGAAGAGATTCAAGGCGGTCTATCTTGGTGCTACTGGTGGAGCGGGAGCTCTCATTGCAAAAAGAATCAAGAAGGCCGAAATCGTTGCTTACGCTGATTTGGGACCTGAAGCGATCAGGATATTAGAGGTAGAGGACTTTCCAGTAATAGTAGTCAATGACACAAAAGGAAACGATTTGTATAAAGAGGGTATCAAGAGGTATGCTAAGGAATAAACACAACTGATCCGCCTGCGGCGGAACAACAGACCACGGGCATTGTCAAAATAAAGACTTGCAACAAAACGAATAAAGATGATATTGATACCCTAACATAAGGGCTTCGCCCCAATTGGAGCAATGGAGCATTGGACGGATGGGTTTAGAGGAATAAAAAAATAGTCTCTACCGGTTTTACTGCCCACTACCCCAGCACTCCAAGACTCCGTCATTCCGTGCGAATGGCCCGCCCGCCTCGCCTGAGCGAGAGCGATGGCGGGCAGGCATAAATTGATCTCTACTAAAAGACTTGTGATTTTCCCGTTTTCGGTGGGATAGAAAATCCGAGATGTTTAATTAGTGTATGCTCAGCCACAATGAGGCATCTAAGTAATGCTCTTGGATGCCTTATTTTCCAGGTAGTAGCCCATGGAAGAAAAGGTAACAGTAAATGTAGAAGGCTCCCCTCCTGTTGAGGTCTCTGCTCAAGATCTTAATGGGCTCAAGGCATTCAAGGCCTTGGGATTAGATAACTTGGAGAAGATGGCAGCTATCAAGATAAATGGTGACATCAAAGACCTCTCGACAGAGATCAACTCATCGGCAGAACTTGAACCTGTTTACACAGATTCCCATGAGGGTTTGCAGATACTGAGGCATAGCGCCGCCCATGTCATGGCCCATGCAGTGAGAGATCTCTTCCCTGGGACAAAGGTAACGATCGGACCGGCTATCAAGAATGGTTTCTATTATGATTTTGACTATGAAAGGGCATTTGAGGCCAAGGATCTGCCCACGATTGAAAAAAGGATGGCCGAGATAATAGATGAGGATCTTCCCTTTATCAGGAGTGAGATTCCGCGTAGTGAGGCAATTGAATTTTTTGGATCCCAGGATGAAGACTACAAGGTCGAACTGATCGAGGATCTTTCAGAAGAGAAGGTTAGCATATATCAACTGGGAAATTTTACAGATCTTTGCAGGGGCCCCCATGTGCCCTCAACGGGGAAGATAAAGGCATTTCATCTGATCAGTGTTGCTGGCGCATACTGGAGAGGAGATGAACGTAAGGCCATGTTGAGCAGGATCTACGGCGTTGCATTTGCTGACCAGGAATCCCTTAGTGCGCACCTCAGGAACCTTGAGGAGGCAAAAAGAAGAGACCACCGGAGGCTTGGCCGCGAACTGGACCTGTTCAGCATCCATGAGGACCTGGGAGCGGGCCTGATCCTGTGGCACCCAAAAGGGGGGACGATACGCACCATCATCGAGGATTTTTGGCGCCAGGAGCATTACAAGGCCGGCTACGAGATAGTCTACTCGCCTCACATCGGCCGGGCAGAGCTGTGGCAGACCAGTGGTCACCTAGACTTTTACCGGGAGAACATGTACTCACCCATGGACATCGAGGGCCAGGAGTTTTTCATCAAGCCGATGAACTGCCCCTTCCACATCATGATATACCGCAGCCAGACCCGAAGCTACCGCGAATTGCCCCTCCGCTGGGCGGAAATGGGCACGGTCTACCGTTACGAACGTTCTGGCGTCATGCACGGTTTGCTGCGGGTACGAGGTTTCACCCAGGACGACGCCCACATTTTCTGTCGCCCTGACCAGATTGAGGATGAGGTCCTGAGCTGCCTGGACCTGACCCTCCATCTCCTGCGCTCCTTTGGCTTCCACGAATACGATGTAATGCTATCCGTCCGTGACCCGGAGTGCAAGGAGAAGTACATCGGCGATGATGATATGTGGGAGATGGCTGAGGGGTCTCTGGTCAAGGCCCTGGAGCGCAGGGAGTTATCCTACAAGCGCGAAGAAGGCGAGGCGGTCTTCTACGGGCCCAAGATTGACATAAAGATCAAGGACGCCTTGGGTCGCTCCTGGCAGTGTACAACGATCCAGTTCGACTTTAACCTCCCGGAACGCTTTGGCATGACATTCATCGGCAAGGATGGGCGGGAACACAGACCTTACATGGTGCATCGGGCTCTTCTTGGTTCCCTGGAGCGCTTCTTCGGCATCCTCATCGAGCATTATGCAGGTGCCTTCCCCCTATGGCTTGCACCGGTCCAGGCGATTATCCTTACCATCACCGATCGAAACATTCCTTACGGGGAAGATTTGTCGGAGACCCTATTTGGTGCTGGGATCAGGGTAGGGAAAGACTTCAGGAACGAAAAACTGAGCTTCAAGGTCAGAGAGGCCCAGATGAGAAAGATCCCTTACATGGTGATTGTGGGCGACAAAGAGATGGAAACTGGCAACGTAACCATTAGACTTAGAGATGGGCACAATCTTCCGCCTATGTCACCAAATGAACTGATAGACAGAATAAGGGACGAATCAGAAAAGAGGAGGTAGGTATTAGCAAAAGACTGGATGTACGGGTCAACGAGCAAATCAGGGCCAGCACCGTCAGATTAATCTCAGCAGATGGAGGGCAGATTGGGATTGTCTCCATTTCTGAGGCCTTGGTTGCGGCCAGAGAAAATGATCTTGATCTGGTTGAGGTAGCCCCAAATGCAGATCCTCCTGTCTGCCGCATCATGGATTATGGTAAGCTGAGGTACGAGAAAGGCAAGAGGGGAAAAGGCAGATCCAGATCGACGCACCTCAAAGAGATCAAACTCAGGCCCTTGACTCAGGAACACGACGTAGGTGTGAAGATAAGGAAGATAAGAAGATTCTTGCTTCAGGGGGATAAGGTAAGGGTTTCTATGATATTCAGGGGCAGGGAAAAATCCCATACCGACCTCGGGTTCGATCTGCTCCAAGATATCATCAAGAAGATTGAAGATATTGGGGCTGTAGAGGTAGCCCCTAAGATGGACGGAAAAGATATATCCATGCTCATTGTGCCGAAATAGGGAGGCCTTTGCATGAGTTGAGATTTCGCGCCCTCATAAGGGCCTATCGTATTATTCAATGCTATGGCACGCAAAAGGTAACCATTATGCCTAAGATAAAGACCAAAAAGGGAGCTTTAAAGAGGTTTAAGAGGAGTGGTGGTGGAAAGCTCCTCAGAAACAAGGCCTTTGCAAGCCACATATTAACCAAGAAGTCATCTAAGAGGAAAAGAAACCTCAGAAGATCTACCCTGCTCGACAGGACGGACATGAAAAAGGTGGCACGATTGCTTCCTTATAAATGAAGTGCCTAAAGTTAAAAGTGAGCTAAGATGGAATAACGTTAAAATCTAGCCCAAAGTGCCTGCGCTTTTTGCTCTTTAATTTTCAGTTCCCTCTTCATTTGGAAATAAGGACTAATTTTTGGCACTTGCTTAACTTTAGGCACCTTAGGCACTTTCAATTATGAGGTATTACATATGCCGAGAGCAACAAATGCCCCGCAATCTAGAAGGAGACGAAAAAAGACCCTGAAAGAGGCTAAAGGATACAGGGCTGGTAGAAGTAGGTTATTGAAGACCGCTACTGTAGCTGTCATGAGATCCAGACAGTATGCCTACCGTGACAGGAAAAAGAGAAAAGGTGACTTCAGGAGGCTCTGGATAGTCAGGATTAATGCGGCTGCTCGAGAAAATGGGCTTTCTTACAGCACATTAATCAGGGGGCTTAAGAAGGCAGGTATTGCATTAGACAGAAAGATCCTGGCCGAAATGGCTGTCAGCGATCCTCAAGGGTTTTCAGAGATAGCCAAGATGCTGGGTGACTGAAATCGGATGTAGAAACTTAACCCGGATAAGCTGAAACCAGATAGGTGCAGCAAATCGTAGTATGTAAGATAAGATCCGATATACATGATGCTCGATCCTCGATGCTGGACGTATCCAGTACCAGACATTCGTTTCAGAGCTTGCCAACATACTTCTGCCCGAGATAACTCGAATTTCATGACTAAGGTATTAGTGCCTGAAGGCTTATGGACCTAAGAGGGGGTTAAAGTTGAAGGATGAACTCCTTGGATTAAGGACAAAGGCCCTAGAAGAGCTGAAATCAGTCGGGGAAAGGTCTGATATAGAGACATTGAGGCAGCTGTATCTTGGCAGGAAAGGTCATCTTACCCTTCTTCTGAAGAGACTAGCCGAATTGCCAAAAGAAGAAAGGCCTGCTATGGGCAGACTTGCAAACCAGGTAAAAGAGGAACTCACTGGACAATTCCAGTCGGTATCTGATTCTCTAACTACCAAAGAACTGGAAGAGGAGCCATTTCTGGATGTAACCCTCCCTGGAAGACGGACCCCCCGAGGCCATCTACATCCTATCACGCAGATAACACAAGAGATTTGCACCATCTTTTCAACGTTAGGTTTTAAGGTTGTAGAAGGACCTGAGGTGGAACTGGATTATTACAACTTCGAGGCCTTAAACATGCCAAAGGATCATCCCGCCAGGGATATACAGGATACCTTCTACATCTCTGATAACGTGGTATTGAGAACCCATACCTCTCCAATGCAGATCAGGACAATGGAAAGACAACTGCCACCGGTGAGCATAGTGGCTCCAGGAAAGGTTTACCGCCCGGATTCAGATATCAGCCATACGCCTATGTTCCATCAGGTAGAGGGGCTATTGGTAGATGAAGGGGTTTCCTTTGGCGATCTCAAGGGAACACTTACCACCTTTGTTCACCAGATGTTTGGTCCTGACACAGACCTTAGGTTTAGACCCAGCTTTTTTCCCTTTACCGAGCCGAGTGCAGAGGTAGACATTAGGTGCGTTGTATGTCAGGGTAAAGGTTGTCGGGTGTGCTCCCATTCTGGTTGGCTTGAGATACTTGGCTCTGGCATGATAGATCCAGAGGTCTTCAAGATCGTTGGTTATGACCCGGAGACTACGTCTGGTTTCGCATTCGGTATAGGAGTCGAAAGGATAGCGATGCTTAAATCCGGCCTGAACGACATCAGGCTCTTTTTTGAAAATGACATCAGGTTCTTGCGACAGTTTTAGGGAATCATACACTAGGTAATGTCCGTTGATAGTTGTCAGTTGTCCGGTGTTAATTTAGTTTAAGGAGACCACAGTTTGCCACGGACCACCACTGACAACATACCACTAACACTCTATAGATAAGGGACAATCATACATGAGGGCGAGCCTTAATTGGCTGAAAGAGTTTGTAGATATTGATCAAAAAACAGCTGAGGTGGCGGAGATCCTCACTATGGCTGGTCTTGAGGTTGAAGGCATTGAACATAGGGCTCAAAACCTCTACGATATCGTGGTAGCCCGGATCCTGGACATCAAGCCACATCCCCGTGCTGATCGGCTATCCATCTGTCGGTTAGATGCTGGAAAAGAAGAGGTATCGGTAGTCTGTGGCGCTACCAACATAAACAAAGGCGATCTCGTGCCCCTTGCCCTACCAGGGATAAAACTTCCCGATGGCTCGCTCATCAAAGAGAGCAGGATACGGGGTGAGGTGTCTCAGGGTATGCTCCTGGCTGAAGATGAGATGGGTCTTACAGACGATCATAGCGGCATTATGATCCTCCCTGGAGATCTCACACCTGGCCAGCCCCTTTCCGATGCCATGGATCTGGAAGATTGGATTCTGGATGTTACCTTGACTCCCAACCGGGTTGACTGTGCATCTCTACTGGGAATTGCAAGGGAGATAGGCACCTTGACTAAAAGAAGAATAACGATACCGGAAATCCAGACCGAAGAGAGCGATAACCTGATTGAGCATCTAGCCGACGTGACCATCCTTGACAGTCAGGGTTGTCCTCGATACACAGCAGGTTTGGTGGAACACGTGAGAATCGGCCCTTCTCCATTTTGGATGAGGTACCGGCTCCATGTCTCTGGAATCAGATCAATAAACAACGTGGTCGATGTAACCAACTATGTTCTTTTGGAGTTGGGACAACCTTTGCATGCCTTTGATTACCACAGGTTGGCAGACAGACGAATAGTGGTAAAAAGGGCAGAACAGGGTCAGGTCTTTACCACGCTGGATGACCAAACCTGGTATCTGGATGATCAGACCTTGATGATATGTGACGGGGAAGAACCGGTGGCCTTAGCAGGGATAATGGGTGGCCTTAATTCGGAGATAACAGAAAGCACTACTGATGTACTCATAGAGAGTGCCTACTTTGATCCCATTACGATCAGCCGTTCATCAAAGAGACTTTCCCTCAGCACTGAGGCCTCATATCGCTTTGAGAGGGGTATTGATATCGAAGGAACTGACTTTGCCTTAAAGAGGTCGCTTATGCTTATTGCCCAGTTGGCCGGGGGGGATATCGCCAAGGGAATCATAGACTGTTACCCAAAGCCGTGGTGTCCCCCAAAGATTACATTACGGGTCGACAGGGCAAATAAGATTCTGGGAACCAGTATTGACATAAAAGAGATGGCAGATCATCTTTCGTCCCTTAGCATGGCTGTGAAGATAGTTGATCATGATCAGATGGAGGTTTGCCCGCCTTCTTTCAGGGTGGATATAACCAGAGAGGCTGATCTGGTTGAGGAGATCGCACGCCTGGTCGGTTACAATAACATACCGGTTACCCTTCCAGCTATCAGGCCAACAGAAGAGAATATGCCTGAATTTGTTCTCAGAGATCGGATTAAGACTATGTTGGTGGGTGTTGGTTTTACAGAGATAATTACCTATTCTTTCATCTCCCCCCAATCAGCTGATATACTCGGAGCAGGAGAGAAAAGCGATCTGCGTTCTTTTGTGAAACTCCGAAATCCCCTCTCTCAGGACCAATCTGTTATGAGAACCTCCCTCATTCCGGGACTGCTTTCTACAGTCAGATCTAACTCATTGAGGGGTCAGAATGATCTGCGGATCTTTGAGTGGGGAAGGACATATATCAAAGGGAATGGTGAATTGCCTCGAGAAAAGCAAGTTCTTGCTGCCCTCATCACCGGGATGGTTTCCGCACAAGAGTGGTATCAGGAACCTCGTGAGGCTGATTTCTTTGACATTAAGGGCGTGGCAGAGAATATCCTGGAGGAGCTCGGTATTGAGAAGGCTGAGTACAAAAGAAATAGCGCCAAAGAAGGGTTTGACCCACATGAATATGCCCGGATTTTCTACGCCGGTTCTGAGATAGGCGCTATTGGTAAGGTTTCAAAAAATGTTTTGAAAGGCTATGGAGTTGAAAAAGAGGCCTTTGTCCTGGAACTATGTATCGATACCCTCTTACCCTTTGTTGTCTGGGTAAAAGAATTTACCCCCCTGGCCAAGTTTCCCTCAGTCAGAAGAGATATCTCTATCATAGTCGATCGCTCAGTGCAGAGTGCCATACTCGTAGATATTGTAAAGGAGAGGGGAACAGATCTGGTTGAATCTGTGGATATTTTTGATCTTTACCAAGGAAAACAGATTGCTCCTCAAGAAAAGGCGCTGGCTGTAAGAATTGACTACAGGTCAAAGGAAAGGACATTGACAGACGATGAGGTGAATGAAATCCACGAGGGGATAATAGACGAGATTTGTCGGCGGACGGGTGGAAGGCTGAGAGAGGGACCAAGAAATGGACATTCCGGATGACAAACGTTTTTTCAGAATAGGTGAAGTAAGCCGGATAATTGGGGTAAGGCCCTATGTTCTGCGCTACTGGGAGACAGAGTTTCCCGGTATTAAGCCGAAAAGGGCAGATTCAAGACAAAGGATCTATCAGCGCGAGGAGATTGAGACTATCGGAGAAATAAAAAAGCTCCTCTATGAAGAGAGACTAACAATAGAAGGCGTCAGGAAGAGGCTCAAGGCTGCAAAGAAGGTTGGCGCTGCGCCACCTGGTACTTTTTTGAAGGAAATCAAAGAAGAACTTAACCAAATCCTAAAGATTCTTCAATAATTCGTGCTCTCCTTATCTGCACCCTCCATTTCCTTTTCTGGCTCCCCTTGTCCTTTTAGACCGAGCCTTTCGGTAGGTTTACCCTGCTAGAGTTCATGGTCTGAAAGCACGGAGATGATCGGAATTAGATGATCCGC
>JABXJY010000011.1:0-9769 GCA_013375385.1 Desulfobacterales bacterium | reverse complement strand
CCGAGCCTTTCGGTAGGTTTACCCTGCTAGAGTTCATGGTCTGAAAGCACGGAGATGATCGGAATTAGATGATCCGCCCCACCTGCTAACGCCGTGAGCCTAGCGATGGCGGGCAGGTTTTTTGCCCCGTTAAATTTCCCGGTGGGAACCCTGTTTAACGGGGTGAACACAGGGGATAGTGTCCTGCGGAAAGCCTAACAGGGTTTACTTTTCTTCCTGTTTCCTTTATAAAAAGTGAGAGAGGAACACTCGCCATGAAAAGACTAATGAGGCAATGTATTGAAAACCTGACCCCTTATCCACCAGGTAAACCGATAGAGGAACTTGAGAGAGAATCAGGAATAGTCGGTTCTATAAAGCTGGCTTCAAATGAAAACCCCCTGGGCCCCTCACCCAAAGCTATCAAGGCTATTAATGAAAATCTGAGTAATATCCATAGGTACCCTGATGGCAGTTGCTATTATTTGAGACAGAAACTGGCAAAGAAGTTCGGATTGCCAACGGACAGGGTTATTGTAGGCAATGGATCAAACGAGATAATAAAGTTGGTTGTACACATTTTTCTTTCCCCTGATGAGGAGGTTATCCTTCCTCTGCCTACTTTCTTACTCTATGAAAAGGCTGTTGGAAGTTTTGCGGGAAGAATAGTTGCGGTGCCCTTGTCAAATTTCTCTATTGATTTGCCAGCTATCCGTAAGGCAGTTTCCCCCAGAACCAAGATCATTTTTATTAGTAACCCGAACAACCCAACAGGAAAGGCCCTCAAGAAGGAGGATATCTCCCGTTTCTTACATTCCCTTCCCTCAGATGTGGTTGTTGTCTTGGATGAGGCCTACATTGAGTTTGCCACCGATCCGGACATTGGAAGCGCAGTAGAATTATTAGGCACATATCCACTCTTAGTGGTTCTGCGAACGTTCTCAAAGGCCTATGGATTAGCTGGACTCAGGATTGGTTATGGATTTGCCTCTGAGATGATAACAGATGGCATGAACCTTGTCAGACAGCCCTTTAATGCAAATTGTCTGGCTCAGGTCGGGGCCTTAGCAGCCCTTGATGATGATGAGTTTGTTGAAAAAACACTTACCCTCACAAGGGATGGTCTTGAATTCCTGTATTCCCGGTTAGATCGGATGGGTCTTGAGTATGTGACTACCCAGACAAATTTTTTCCTGATCAAGACACCCCTCGGTGCAGGAGAAACATACAGGCGCATGCTCAAGGAAGGTGTTATAGTCAGATCCATGGAAAGCTTCGGATTGAAGGAGTATATCAGGATAAATGTAGGCCTCCCAGAAGAGAATAAACGGTTTATTAACACCCTGGAGAAGATCCTCTCTTAAATTGAGTAACGTGATAACCATAGATGGACCGACAGGCTCTGGAAAGAGCACTGTTGGTCGCCTCCTGGCCAAAAGACTCCGGTATCATTATCTTGATACAGGAGCAATGTACAGGGCTGTTGGACTTGCTATCTGGAGGGCCGGTACAGAGTTGCAGAATAAAGAGGAGGTAGCAAGAAGATGTACCAGCCTCGACATAAAATTTATCCATAAAGGTGATTCAACGAAGATTTGTATAGGAGATGAGGATGTTACTAAGGCTATCAGGGAGCCTCTTATGGATTTAATGGCATCCAATGTCTCGGCACTCGATATCGTAAGGAAGGCAATGATCAGGCTTCAGAGAAAGATCGGGTCTCAGGGTTCACTGGTGGCAGAAGGTCGAGACATGGGAACAGTTGTATTTCCAGAAGCTAACCACAAATTCTATCTTGATGCATCATTAGAGGTAAGGGTGGATCGGAGATTCCAAGAAAGGCAAGAAAAAGGAGAATCTATTTCGAGAAAAAAGGTAAAGGAAGATCTCATCGAGAGAGATTATCAGGATATGAATCGGCGCCTATCACCACTGAAGCCAGCCAAAGATGCAGAGATAATTGATACTACGCAATTGAATCCTCATCAGGTTGTTGAAAGAATAATGAGGAAAATGAAGCAAAGAGGGCGGCGGACAGGGATTCCGAAACGTTCAATTAGTTCAACCAAATAGCAACAAAGATGCTAATTTCTGTTCTTTTGTATTAAGTGTTTAAAAATAAGGTGACAATGAGCAACAGATGAAGGAATGGTCACAATGCCAAAAATTTGCATAAAAAATAAATTGTTGAATTCTATTGACAATTCTGTTATAGGAAAATCTCGTAGTCTTGGTACAAGAATCTCTTTATGAGGAGGGTTATAGGTTAATGGGTGAACAAACAGAGGAAACGAGAGAGGGAACCGGGGATTCAAAGGAGAAAGCATTGGCATTAGAGACAGAAGCTGGAGATGAAGAAAGTCCTGGTTCTTCTGATGGTGACAGGAGCAAGAAAGAAGCTTCAATAGAAGAGATGTATGAACAGAGCCTGAGGCAAGTTCAGGAAGGAGAACTTATTACAGGAGAGATTATCAAGATCGATGAGGAATATGTGTTGGTAGACATTGGTTATAAATCAGAAGGTGTAATCCGCATTAACGAGTTCCAAGATTCAGATGGTAACGTAACAGCCAAGGCAGGAGATAAGGTTGATGTGGTATTGGAAAGAAAAGAAGATGATGAGGGCCTTGTAATCCTTTCCATGGAGAAGGCAAAAAAAATAAAGGTATGGGATCAAATTAGGGATGTTTACAACCATGACGGTACCATTGAGGGAAAGGTAATGTCCAGGGTTAAGGGAGGCCTTTCCGTAGATATAGGTCTTCCTGCATTTTTACCTGGCTCCCAGATTGATCTTCACCCGATCAGGGATCTTGATTCCCTGGTAGGCCAGGTGATGGAAGTAAAGATCCTAAAGTATAACAAGAGGCGAAATAATATCATTGTCTCTCGAAGGGCTCTTCTTGAGGCCAAGAGGCTAAAACAGAAGGCTAAGACGCTCTCTCTTATAAAGGAATCATCAATAGTAAAGGGTAAAGTCAAGAATATTACTGACTATGGCCTGTTTGTAGACCTTGGTGGTATAGACGGACTTCTTCACATAACGGACATGTCCTGGGGTAGGGTTGCCCATCCTTCTTCGATGCACAAGATAGGAGATGAGATAACAGTTAAGGTCATTAGTTTTGATAGGGAAAGGGAGAGAGTTTCCCTGGGCCTCAAACAACTCAAGCCCGATCCCTGGATCGATGCACCTAACAGATTCCCCGTTGGCACAAAAGTCACCGGGCAGGTAGTCAATCTCACAGATTATGGTGCATTTATAGAGATAGAGGAGGGTGTGGAAGCCTTGATTCATATATCAGAGATGTCCTGGACAAAGAAGGCCAAACACCCCTCCCAGATAGTAAGCGTCGGAGATACGGTTGAGGCGGTAGTGCTCAATCTGGATACCGAAAATAAAAGGGTGTCACTGGGCATGAAACAGATAAAACCGAATCCTTGGGATTTGATTGAAGAAAAATATCCTGTGGGTACCATCATTGAAGGTCGGATAAAGAATATTACCGATTTTGGTTTATTTATTGGCATAGACGAGGAAATTGACGGACTTGTTCATATCTCAGATATCTCGTGGACAAAAAAGATTAAACATCCATCTGAGCTCTATAAGAAGGGGGATGAAGTACAGGCAAAGGTCATGGCTATAGATAAGGATAACGAACGCTTCTCATTGGGCATAAAGCAATTAACTAAGAACCCCTGGGAGGAGATTCCTGAAAAATACAAGGTTGGCACAAAGGTTACCGGGAAGGTGACCAATATAACCGATTTTGGCATATTTGTAGAGTTAGAGGAAGGGATAGAGGGCCTCATTCATTCATCAGAAATAAGCAAAGGCAAATCCAAGTCCCCTCTTGGCAAGTTCCAGATCGATGATGTTATTCAAGCCTTGGTAGTAAATGTTTCCAAGGAGGAGAAAAAGATTGCTCTTTCCCTGAGAAAACTCCAAGAAAAGGAGTTCAAAGAGATATATGACAATTACAGGGAGAGCATGAAAGAAGAGGTCACCTCTGATTTTGGGATGCTTATCAAGGAGAAGATAGAGTCCAATGGTCCCCTAAACCTCAAGAAAGGGGAAGATAGTTCAGAGACGCAAGGCACGCAGACAATCAATGCAGTTGATACAGAAGCAGAGGAAAAAGGATCTACACAAGATAACGAGCCCTCGTAACATATGAGGTCTCTAGATGGCCCTTCATAATCCCTGCCACATCTTTCCCCTCAAAAGTTAGAAAGAAAACCTTATGTCTAAAAAGGATAATCCTATTACACTGGTCCTTGTTATACTGGGTGTTGCTGTTCTTTTTTTTGGCACAGTAATGGCTATCGTTCTTTCTTTCTCCCATCTAACACCCGCTCTATCATTCGGCAACAAAATAGGAGTGATTCCTGTCAACGGTTTGATCAAAGACGCAGATGCAATTACAGAGCAATTGATATCTTTCAGAGATGATAAGCAAATCAAGGCCATAATCCTGAGGATAAATTCGCCTGGCGGCGGAGTAGGTCCCTCACAAGAGATATATAGTGAGACAAAAAGAACGACACAGACGAAAAAGGTGATTGCTTCTCTTGGATCTCTGGCTGCCTCTGGTGCTTACTACATTGCATCGGCGGCCGACAAGATAGTCGCCAACCCTGGAACCCTTACCGGCAGTATCGGGGTACTTATGGAGTTCATCAGGGTTGAAGAACTTCTCAGAAAGATCGGGATAGAAATGCAGGTAATGAAGAGCGGTGAGTTCAAGGATATAGGTTCCCCAAATCGAAAGATGACAGACAGGGAAAAAGAATTGCTTATGAACCTTTTGGAGGATATCCGGAACCAATTTGTAACTGCTGTCTCTGAGGGGAGGAATATGCCCAGAGAAAAGATCCTTGAGATAGCTGATGGCAGGATCTTTTCAGGCAGAGAGGCCAAAGAATTAGGCTTGGTGGATAGTCTTGGCAATTTCCGGGATGCTGTTAATCTAGCTAAGAGGATGGCTCATATTAAGGGGGATGTGAAACTGATCTATCCTGAGAAGAGAAGAAGATCTCTTTTGTGGGATCTGCTATTCAAGGATCTCATTGATTCTATTGTCGACAGAATTGATCGTCATTGTGGGCTACTTGAATACCGGTGGAACGGAGAATTTAGTGTATCCGATTAGATAAAATCAATTTCCCCTTTCCCTTCTCTAATCACTTCCGCTCTATCGTCTATCAAGGAGACCACCGTGGAAGGTTCATATGAGATCACTCCCCCATCAATGACCATTTCAACCGAAGAAGAATAGGTATCATGGATTACTGAAGGCTCATCAAGGGGGACACTGGTGCTAATAATAGGACGGCCTAAATTTTTCACTATGGATAAACAGATTTTGTTGTTCGGTACCCTTATACCCACAGTCCTTCTTCTTGTGAGCATTAGCTTGGGTACCAGCCTGGTTCCCTCTAAGATAAAGGTATAAGGCCCAGGAAGCGACCTCTTCATAATTCTGTAGGCATGGTTTGAAACCTGTGCATAAAGGCTTATATCCTTCAGATTCGCACAGACAAAGGAAAAGGGTTTCGCCAGAGGTCTCCTCTTAAGGTGGTATATGCGCTGGATAGATTTCTTCTGAAAAAGATCGCAACCGATACCGTAGAAGGTGTCCGTTGGATAGATTATCAGACCTCCTTGATCCAATACCTGAACGACCTTGTCTATGAGCCTTTTCTGGGGATTATCAGGATTGATTGACAAAAGCATATTCTTTCTCCATACTATTTATGATCTATGTAACCTTCCTAAGCTCTTTTGTCCAGATTATAGTGACACAATTAGATCCTACCAGGGGTAGGACTTATGTGAAACGTTGAACCCTCAATAAAGATAGCATGATTTCCATATCTGTGTTTTTCCTCGGTGCCATAGTAGGCAGCTTTCTGAATGTCTGTATTTACAGACTACCAAAAAGAGAATCAATTCTATCCCCTCCTTCTCATTGCCCCCATTGCGGTGAGCCAATAAGATTCTATGATAACATACCCATTGCAAGCTACTTCCTTCTGCGGGGAAAATGCAGGCACTGCAAAGAGCATATCTCTTTTCGCTATCCAGTCGTGGAGGGATTATCTGGTTTACTCTCCCTGGCCCTCTTCATGAAGTATGGCCTCACACTACAGTCTTTACTCCTTTTTCTATTTTCTGCTGCTTTGATTATCATAACATTCATAGATCTGGATTATCAAATCATACCAGATAGTATATCAATTCCAGGGATCTTCTTTGGGATAGGAGCCTCCTTTCTTATCCCCCTCGTTTCTTGGCTTGAATCCCTTTTTGGAATCTTGACTGGAGGTGGTCTTTTGTTGCTGGTGGCTATAGGATATAAATGGTTAACGGGCCGGGAGGGGATGGGAGGTGGGGATGTTAAACTCCTTGCAATGGTTGGTGCATGGCTCGGATGGAAGGCAATACCTTTCATACTCTTTTCAAGTAGCTTGATTGGGGTGCTGGTTGGTGGTGGCAGTGGATTGATAAACAAGAGAGGACTCAGGGCTAAGATACCCTTTGGACCGTTTCTCTCCCTTTCTTCTATTATCTATATATTTTTTGGCCCGGAATTGATAAACTGGTATATCAAACAGTAGTGCTGGTTGACGGTTGTCCGTTGTCTGTCGAAAGAAACCGAAAAATCGACTATGTCTACAAGGTCATTTGCGGATTTTTTCTCCAAATTTCACATATCTCTATCGGCAATATACAGACCGACAATTGAATAAGTTACGTGATTCTGTTGGTTAAGCTAAAGAGCAATAATGAGGCTAATTTCTATGGTTCGCGTATAATTGTTATAAATAAGGGTAGAACGAACCACTGACAAGGGACTACTGAAATACCCATGAAACTCACTGCATATGGTCTGAAGGCAGGAATTTTTTTTGTACTCGTGATTATCCTTGTCTTGGCCATGGTGTTACTAGATATTGTTATGATAAAGATGACCGAAAGGGACATGGTAAAGGCAGAGATAAGAAAGGGAAGAATAATTTTGCGCACCATTGAACAGAACATGGTCACCAATTATGAAAAGCAGAGCTATAGTGAGATTGATAAGGGATCACCCTTTTATCAGAATTTCCATCATCTATTAGATGAAACCCACCTTTCGGCTGCTGTTGTTATTAATGAGTATGGTGGAGTAGTACATGAAACAAAAACAGGGGAACAGGAACGAAAGACACTGTTAACTCTGGCCGGAGAATCCTTACGAGGCGCAGTAGATTCCAGGTTCATCTCTGGTACTACATGGAGCGTCTTACCATTTGAGAGAGGAGAGCTGTTTTTGGCTTCCCCCATAATGCACGGAAAAAAGATTGTCGGTGCAGCCTCTGTTCGGATACCGTTAGGTCCCATGTACAGAACAATCAGACAGTCACAAAAAATTGTTCTCTTTTATATCCTGTTAAATACCCTGTTCCTGGCACTATTTGGGTTTTATCTCCTTCACAGGAGAATAATAAGGCCAATCAATCGCCTTGTCAGAAGGGCCGAGGAATTTAAAGAGGGAGAGGCCTTTTTCCTTACTTCCAGCACAGAACAGAATGAGTTTGGCAGACTATCAAGGGCCCTCAACATGATGCTGAGAGGTCTTGAAGACAATAGGCAGGAGCTAAAGGCGGGCATAAGCTCTCTTGAAAAGGCTAATCTTGAGCTGGTACAAGCCCAGGAAGAGATAATCAGATCTGAGAAATTGGCCTCTATCGGTAGATTGGCCTCAGGAGTTGCCCATGAAATTGGAAATCCGATAGGGATTGTCCTTGGCTACTTAGGCCTTCTTAAGGGGAATGGCCTGAAGAAAGAAGAGCGGAGAGACTTTATTGGTCGCATTGAGAGGGAGATAGACAGGATAAACAGGACTATCAGGAATCTCCTTGACTTTTCCAGGCCATCAAAGGGGGAGGTGAAAGCAATATCCGTTCATCAAATTATTGTTGATATGCTTGATATGCTAAAACCTCAGCCAATGATGGCCGATATCAGGGTTGTTCTGGATCAGGAGGCTCCCAGGGATACGGTCCTGGCTGACCCGGACAAGCTGAAACAGGTGTTTTTGAATATAGTAATGAATGCAATAGACGCTATGGAGACCAGTCAAACAAAGGAAGGATCACCCAGCAAGAAGTTATCGATAGCTACCGGTGTAGTATCGGAAACACAACCAGATACAAGGGAACATGGCAACAGAGTGCACATAGAATTTATCGATAATGGGCCAGGCATGCCTGCTGAAGACCTTAACAGGGTCTTTGATCCATTTTTTACAACAAAGGAACCTGGAAAGGGAACGGGCCTGGGACTTTCGGTTAGTTTGAGAATTGTTGAGGATATGGGAGGAGATATAAAGGCAAAAAGTGAAGAGGGAAAGGGTACAACAATGACCGTTATCCTTCCACTCTATTCGGCCGCTAAGTCACCAAGACCCGCCCGCCTCGCCTAAGGAGAAGCCGACCCGCCTGCCAGCGCCTGAAGCGCAGCTGATGGCGGGCAGGTGGCGGGCAGGCACAAAGGAGAGAAGGGCCAGGTTTAAATCTTGGTGGCCGAATAGTGACTACGGGAATCGTCATGACAAAAAAACGGATCCTCATTATCGAAGACGAAGCCAACATGAGGCATATGCTTGAGGTACTCTTAAGAGGAGCTGGCTATGAGGTCAAAACAGCAGCAGATGGCCAGGAAGGGCTGGAAGTCCTAGAGGGGGACGGATTTCATTTTGTCCTCTGCGATATCAAGATGCCCAGAATGGATGGCATGGCATTTCTAAAGTCCGCGACTGATAGATTAGAGGACACTACGGTTATCATGATGTCTGCCTATGGAACCGTAGATACGGCAATTGAGGCTATGAAGTTAGGGGCCTATGACTATATCAGTAAACCGTTTAAAACGGATGAGGTCCTCCTATCATTGAAAAAGGCAGAGGAGCGGGAGCGTCTCAAGAGTGAGAACCTGAGATTAATGGATCAGATTCAAAGGATCGAAAAAACCTATAACTTCGGTAACATTGTGGCGAAAAGCAAGGCGATGCACTCGGTATTTGATCTGATCAAGAAAGTAGCAGATTATAAGACCACCGTTCTCATTACAGGTGAGAGTGGTACCGGAAAAGAGCTGATTGCCCGGGCGATACACTTTAATGGATCGAGACATACCGGGCCTCTTGTGTCTATCAACTGTGGGGGAATTCCGGAAACACTGCTTGAAAGTGAACTGTTCGGTTACAAAAAGGGCGCCTTTACCGATGCACGGCGCGATAAAATAGGTCGTTTTGAAGAGGCACATAACGGCACCATATTTCTGGATGAGATTGGTGAGCTTCCACTCTCTCTCCAGATCAAGCTCCTGAGAGTACTCCAGGGAGAAGAGATAACCCCTCTCGGCTCCACCGGCGTGAAAAAGGTAGATGTGAGGGTTATTGCAGCTACAGCCAAGGATTTGGGGGCGGAAACAAAAAGGGGGCTCTTCAGGGAGGATCTCTATTACCGAATAAACGTCGTGACCATATATCTGCCACCGTTAAGAGAGAGGGTCCAGGATATACCCCTGGTAAGCGAGCACTTTATCAAGCTTTATAATACGAAGCTAGAAAAGAGTATCAAAGGGGTTTCTTCCGAGGTAATGGAACAGTTTATGGCATATCCATGGCCAGGCAATGTCCGGGAGCTGGAAAATGTCATAGAAAGGGCGATCCTCCTTGCCCCGGGTGATACCCTAGAAATCTCCGATCTTCCACCTACCCTTAAAGCTGATCGCTCT
>JABXJY010000118.1 GCA_013375385.1 Desulfobacterales bacterium | reverse complement strand
TTTCCCCTCCCCTGGTGGGAGGGGATTAAGGGGAGGGGGATGTAAGTACCTGAAATGCTGCCTTATTCACCCTCACCCCAACCCTCTCCCATCGAGGGAGAGGGGGTTTTTCGACTTTTACGAAATCATCAAGATTAGTCAGCTCATAATAGCCAGCAGTGTTAGTCTTGGTATTATTTTTTCCAACGCCCTTGCACTTGACCTTGGCATTTTTGATGGGATTGCCTGTGTTCTGATCAGTGATGATGATGTAAATAGCGGCAAGAGTTGAAGGAAGGCAGCCGTCATGCTTCCCGGAGCGTTCCTCGAGTAGCTGAAGCTGTTATATCCAGGATATCAAAAGGGATTTTGAGAACTCGGAATGAATCGTTCTTCCTGGTATTGAGATCTGTGCTAAGGGGACTTGATTGAGTCTTTGTTCTCTTCTCTTTCGGTGATTTTTATCAGGGCCTCTGCGGCCGCATTCTTCCACTGGCTGTCCTTCTGTTTCTCTAGCTTCTGGAGAACGGCACGGGATTTGTCGGTTCCAATCTTTCCCAAGGTTTCGCAAATTGCGACTACTGCTCCCTCGCTGAGGGGTTTCTTTTTTTTCTTTAGAAACTTAAGGGGTCCCAGACTGAGCCGACGGTCAATAGTCTCGAGCAAGAAATCCTCAAGCGACCCTATCTCTGGCAGTGCAACGTTCCCATAAAAACTAAGAGCCCTAAAAAGGGAAGCTTCTGTTTGCAGATCTTTATCTGAGGGAAAATCTTCCGCCTTTTTCAACATTTCGATGAATTTTTCCAGGGCAATCTCGCTCTTGATTCCCCCCAGACACTGAATCGCCTTTTTCTGAACGCCAGTATCTGTATCATTGAGGCCACCGAGGTACAATTTTTCACCCTCACCACCCATGATTTTGTAATATACCCCCAAAGCTTCCTCTCTGAGGTGAGGGTTTTCATGATCGAGATAGGCCTGCAGGGTTCTGGCAAAGGGTTGAATCCACTCATCACACTTTATTTCTCCCAAAACCCGGATGATGTCGATGGCAGATTTTGTCGCCATTTCCCTTTTATTTAGCTCATCGAGAATAAGGTTGATGGCTGAGGAATCGATCTGGAGGAGTATCTCGCATGCATGTTTCCGGATCAAGTGGTCAGTGCTTTGCCTCAAAAGTGAGAGAAGGTGAGGTACAGATCCAGCACGGAGTTTAACAAGAATGGGGGCGATGGCCAGGCGTATTTCCTTTGTGCCGGTCAGAAATTTCCCCTTCAATGATTGCAGAATCTCCCCCCCTTCGATTTCCTCCAGGATTTGCCCTGCATAAATGGAGAGGTGTTTTTTCTCCTTAAAGTGACGATCGATATGGGTGATGATCTTTAGGATTTCTTCATACCGATCTCGGCGAATCAATTCGGGAATAATTCTTGTGAAGGATCGAGCCGCTCGAAGATATTGTTCTCTTTCCTGAATTCTGTCGAACTGGTTCAAAACGGGCTCGATGTTCCTAAGAAATTTGTTTGTAAACTGCTCAAACTTGATCTTGCGCCGCGTGGCCTCTGGAAGCTGTTCAAAAGAAATAAGTTTGTATTTGAAATACTCTTCGAGGATGGACGCTCTTCCCTTGATTTCCCTTAGACTAAGAGAGGAGGCGACCTGTCTGGCAAGTCTTACCGATTTTCCCTGAGGAGGTTCAGTCTCCCCATGGCGGACGGTCTCCTCGAGCAATGTCTGGGATATCTTGAAGAGAAGGTCATCAGAAAGACAGGCGATTATTTCTTCGTCAATCTCGGATTCTTTGAATTCTTTGGTTTCAGCGAGATCAGTGTTCATCAAAACAGGAAAGATGACTTGGGTATTTTGGATAGGCCGGGCGATGTCCTGAATGATTTCCCTTCTAACTTTTTTCACGCCTTCTTCGTCCAGATCGAGAAAGAGGGGGATCATTCTGAAGTCTTTCTTTAGGCGGGAAAGGGCGATTTGAGATCGCCAGGGGATTTTCCGCTTTATGGCCAGGAGCTCTTCACTATAGATGTATGAAATGTTAAAAATGCCTCTCTCTTTCAGAATCCGGCTGAATCGTTCCTTATCGCTTTTTTCGTGAGTGTCAACAAAAATTAGTTCGCCCATGACGTCGACAAAATTGGTGAATTCCGTCCGAGTCATGGTATTCTTAAGGGTCAAGCTAATGAGATCTTTCCGCTCCAGGAATTTGGCAAATTTGGGAGTATACATCTCTGCCATCCCCTTGAACATCAGGGAATTGAGGTTGTGGGTTTCTGGCAGAACCCCTTCGATCAAGATATTTTTCCCTTCACGATCATCGCGAACCAGGAAGGTCAGCTCCCCCGTTCCGGTGAAAACTTTTTGAAAATCTTCATAGAGCCCAACCTTGGCGCTCTTTGCTTCGGGATGATCGGGAGTGTAAAAACCGGTGCGGAGAAAGGCCTGAATCAGGGAGAGGAGAAACTCCGCGAGCTTGGCCTTGAGCTCCTTATGCAAATCATCTGGTATTGGCACCGCACCAGAACTGTCTGGTTCAGGAGGGTTGTCTTTCATTGGAACCCCTCATAGAGAGATAAACACAAAATACAAGTACGTAATTCTCCTGCCAATATGCGTACAAAGATCTTCCAGTCAGTTTTCGGCATGATTTTTCGGGGTGCACTACCCGCTGACAAATAAAGACAGAAGAATAATGAAAGAGGAAACTTGCATGAGTGAATTCCACTCTAAACTAATATAGCATAGCATAAAAAATATTGGGTGTCAATTGAAGAATCAGCGACCAATATATAGGGGCTCAAGGGTATCAATTATCGGAAGGCTGCCTTGATCTGACCGAAAGTCAAGGAAAAGCCTTCAGATTTCCATGCCAATGGTTTTTCATAATCATAATATTAAACACGAGGCGAGTCTATTTTGGAATTATCTCTATCGTGCCCTCCTTTCCCCGCACTTTTTCAAATTCGTTGGACTGTGATAGCCGCTGTCTGCCGTGAGGGTTTTCTCAGAGAAGTAGTCCTCCCCACGCCCAATCGCCCGCATGTTTCCCTTCGCACCATCCACCATGGGCGGGATAAGATAGGAGTGTCCTCTGCGCTTCCAAATGCCTTCGCATGAACAATTATCTGTTTTTTGGAATCCACCAGTGCCTGTCCATTGTTTCCCTGAATGGTCCCGTGGGAGCTGACCATCATGGCAGAGTCGTTGTCCGTGTGATATTGCTTGTGATCTCTCTGCCCTGTTTGCCAATCTTTGCAGTGTTCTCTCCTAGCCATTTCTCAATACGGGCTGCCTTCTTGTGCAGTTTCTCGATCTTCTTGTCTCTGTGCGATCTGTCTGGGAATGCCTCCTTCTGGCCACTACCCTCATCCACTTTATCCGCTTCCACCTGCTCTTCAAGCAGGTGCGCGACCTTCCTCTCAGGTGTCTCCTTCTTCCTCCTCAGATCAGAAATCCTACCGCTCCACTCCTTGGATGCGGTGGAGGGAAGTTTGCACCCATCGAGCGCAAAGAGTGTTCCCCTAAGAACATTCTCCTCCTCGCAGACCAAGAGCACATCTCTAAAAAGTGGCAGGATCTCATCCTTCATCGATGAAACGAATGCCGCTAGTGTGCTATGATCGGGATACTGTCCACAGGAGAGCGCCATGAAGGTCACATTCTGCCGGCATGCACGCTCTATTTTCCGAGAAGAAATTAACCCCCGACAGTAGGCCAACAGGATAACCTTCAAGAGGATCTTGGGATCATAGGCCCACCGACCTGTCTCATCATTGCTGTATCTCTCATCGAAGATAGCGGTATCCATCCGGGTCTCCACCAGGGTATGAATCGCAAACTCCAGGGCCCCCGCCATGAGCTGCTCTTCAAGGCAGACAGGTATCAGAACTTCCTGGCAATAATTGTAACCCTTATACTTGGCCATATCTGCTCCCGTCTTATATTGAGTTTATGAAATCAATCTTTGTTTGCAGGCTGAATATTGCAGAGCACACAATGAGGCATTTGTCCACTATATTTTAAATTATTTCAATATATTAGGTTGTTTTTAGCTGCTCAAATATGAGATGTTCTACAGGTACTTGAAAAATCGGGGAGGGGGAGTTTATAGAGAGTGCGCTTTGTGATTTGAGCTTTTTCGACAGTCTCTAGGCAAGTCAAAACCCCAACATCTTTTTCTTTCTCTGCGTTTGACCGTATCCCTGTTACAGGTAAGATGTTAGAGTCTTCAGAAGAAAAATTGACATATCACGTGTTTAGAATTCTGGCTGATTGATTACGAATCATAGCTCACCCAAATAGATCTTGTAATCAAAGGGTAAAATTGGTTCTTTTTTCACCCAAATAGAGTCCAAGCAGATAGGGCTTCTGGGAGAGAAAGGCCAAGGCCTGATTCTTTATCTCATCCTCGGCAAAAACCACACTAAAGCGCCAGGTCTGATAGTCGAAGGAAAGGCTTCGACTGAAGTAAAGAGGCTTGAGCACATTGATGATTTCTCTCCTTGACGGCTCCGTGGCTCCATCAAACAAGTAAAGAAGAGTATAGACGATCTGAGACCAGAGCATAGTATCAATATTATGATGGTCCATCAAGAACATGGTATGGATCCTCCTGTAAGCATAGGGGCTCAGGTATCGTTTTACAAGGTCGTGATATTTCGCATACTCCTCGCGGCAATCCTTTTTCAGCTTCAGCATATCGATGTCCAACCATTGAGGCTCCCCCAGCTTTTCTAGACCATACAACTCCACCTTATGGCTCTCGTTCTCCCATAGAGGTTTCAAACCCTTTTCTAAATAAGCTTCGAGCCACGTCGATCGATTCGCTAGGACGGTTGAAAAGAGGGTGTACACAACCTCCTCGAACATCCTACCAAGTTTCGGGGCGCTGGCGTTGTGAACCTTGGTCCCCAGTCCTGCTTGAGAGATTTTAAAGTCGCCGAAGAGGGCATTGAGGGACATAAAGATATCGATCCCGTACTGACGCGTTGTGTCTGTCCACGACTGCTCCAGCCAATAGAAACACAGTCTCGAAGAAAAGGCGAACTCTCCCCCTATGGGCTGACGAATGTCGAGGGCGGTGAGGGCAAAGATAAGGGGATAGCAGATGTGGTTTGTAATAGTCCCGTCGAACTGGTGCCTCGAATAGAGAGGGGTCACGAAATCGTGACCATCTCGTATGGGATAGCCGAGGTACTGGATCCATTCAGGCTCGATCGAGCGTAGATCTGCATCCACGACTATGCCGATCTTTGATTCAACCTCCTTGCAAAATTGGAAGAGGTTCCAGAAATTGTTTCCCTTCCCCTTCACCCCCTCATCAGTGGAAATGTATTTCTTTTCGACAGGAGTGTCTGCAGAAAGGAATGCCCCTTTTGTGTCGTCAGGACTATGGTTGTCACAATTTACAATAATGCTTCTTGCCTCGGGGAAATAGCGATGAAGGCCTTCCCCTACTACCTGAGTAACATGACCAATGGTCTTAGATTCGTTGTAAGAAGGAATACCAACAACCACATCGTACTTGTCTTCCATGCCTTTCCCCCTTCTTTCCGATCGGCTCTTCGCCAATAGAAACTATTAGATTCCACTCATATCCCAGAATCGAAATCCTTGAGTATCTTTCTGATAATATTCCCGTTCCCCATGAAACTCATACTATGCTTCTGAAGATGGTACTTGCAAGAAGTAAAGATTAACACCGATACCTATTTTTGTTTCATCAAAGAAATCCACGGGATGTCGAGGTAATCCCCTGTGCCAGAAAACTAAAGGCTACTCGCCATTGTCATTATCTATCGATCATACACGTCGACAATAGGTTACTGGTAGTATTCTGACATTTTGCTTTGTATTTCTGGAAGTGCACGACCGTGGGGAAATGAAATAAGGGACCCTCTGAATAGAAAGGCATCGGGGTCCAGTTTCCCATTTTATCCCCTACCGCTATGTATGTTCAGCATTCTACTTTGCTTTCTGTACATTCAGGAGATGAAGAGATTTTTTGTGGAAAAATTTGGATCGGTGGTCAGGTTAACGCCCAGACGCCTCAAACCCGCCTCATCACCCGGTGTGGGGATGTGGGTTATATGTACCTCACAGCCCTGGAGTTCTTTTAATTTCTCAATGGCCAATTGAGCGGCAGAATTTGTCGTTGCACTGATACCGAGGGCAATCAGAGTTTCTTCCAGGTCCAGGCTGACCGTTTTCTCATTCAGGATTTCCGTCTTAAGATTTTTGACAGAATCCGTTATATGGACAGGCAGCAGTTTTATTTTATCCGGGATTTCTGCCAGGTGCTTTATGGCATGCAAGATAAGGCTTGATGCTGCATGCATGAGGGGGGAGTTATTGCCGGTAACTATGGTGCCGTCCCCTAATTCTATGGCTGCCCCACAATAGATGCCTTCATTGCCTTTACCTGTCTCCTGTGCCTCTCTGGCCGCCTGGCGTGCCGGTTCAACAACACTCCTGTACTCTGGTTGGAGATTAAAATCCTTGATAAAAAGCTCCACCCTCTGGACGGTTTCCTTGTCCGCAAAACCCATCACATACTCACACTGGTATCGAAAATAGCGCCTGATAATCTCCTGCTTGGCTGCCTCACACGTGACATCGTCGTCAGTTATGGCAAAACCGGCTCGATTGACTCCCATATCTGTTGGAGATCTGTAAAATGATTCGCCACCGGTTATTTTTTCTAATATTCTTTTGAGAACCGGGAATATTTCGACATCACGGTTGTAGTTTACCGCTGTCTGATTGTATGATTCTAGGTGAAAAGGATCGATGATGTTAAAGTCTTTGATATCAGCGGTTGCTGCCTCATACGCCACATTAACCGGATGTTTAAGCGGTAAATTCCAGATTGGAAAAGTCTCAAATTTGGCAAATCCGGACTTAATCCCTTTCCTGTAATCGTGGTACAATTGAGAGAGGCACGTGGCTAACTTCCCGCTGCCGGGGCCTGGACCTGTAACAATGACTAGAGGTTTTTCCGTTTCAATATACTCATTGGCTCCATATCCTTCATCGCTGACAATCACTTCCATGTCCGTGGGATACCCTTTGGTGAAACGATGCGTATAGACTTTAATATCTCTCCTTTCCAATTTATTTTTGAACAATGTGGCGGCTGGCTGGTTATCAAAACGGTTTATGATCACACCCAGCACATCGATTCCCCACCCCCTTAAATCATCGATCAGTTTGAGGGCATCGGAATCATAGGTAATGCCGAAGTCTGCCCTTATTTTTTTCCTTTCGATATCACCAGCATAAATGCAAAGGAGGATATCTGCCTTGTCTTTCAACTCCTGTAAAAGCCTCATTTTTGCGTTCGGATCATACCCCGGCAAAACCCTCGAAGCATGATAATCATAGAGAAGTTTACCTCCAAATTCGAGATATAGTTTGCTGCCAAACCTCCTAACCCTTTCGAGGATTGCAGATGTCTGTTCTCTTATGTAGCGCTCATTGTCAAAAGCTGTTGTTCCTGCCATGTTTCCCTCATCCGCATATTATTTTCCCTGGTTCTCCTTCATGATCCTGATTACTCTTCATATCATTCGATTGAGCCCATATGGCATTAAGAAACCCGCCTCTCTTTATGAGAAACGGGATTTTAGCATTCAGATCATAGCAGCCTCAATCAGGAATTGTTTTGAGAAAACTGCGCCTTTGCGCACTATGAGTATAGGTTAGCAGGACATGGAGGTCAAGGGATATGTAACTAGAGTCTCCTGCCAAAGAAGGTAGGAAGCCTAACCGAAACTTGAGGCAGGTCTCGGTACTTATTAAGCTGGGGGCCAGGCGGGAGCGATTCAGGCACTTAATGCTTTTATCTTCTCCCCAAACGTAGTATTCTTAATCTGTCGTTGTGGATGACACAAATCAACTGCCATAAAGGGCTTACTGATTTTCCCGCCTTCGGCGGGATAGAGATTCTGAGATATTGAATTACTATCCAAAGAAATATGACATCATCGTTGTCGGGGCAGGTCA
>JABXJY010000392.1 GCA_013375385.1 Desulfobacterales bacterium | reverse complement strand
TGCTTTAACCTCTGATTTTTTGGAAAGAGGGAACATGGATTATGGAACCAGAAAAGATTCAGATTGAGATTTTCCGAAAAGTGGGCGTTCTTACCATGAATAATCCTCCTGCAAATGCCCTCAGCCCGGAGTTTAGGCAGGAATTTATGGCTAAACTCATTGAAGTGTCGAAAGATGATGCTATATGGACCCTGATTATAACCGGGGCTGGTGAAAAGTTCTTTGCCGCCGGGGCCGATATCCCAGGCCTTCTGAAACTTGACCGCACTACCGGGCTGAAACGGGTTCAGAAGGCACGCGAGTTTTATAGTGGAGTAGCCCGTTTTGAAAAGCCTGTGATTGCAGCTATCAACGGGATATGCATGGGTGGTGGATTGGAATTGGCCCTGGCCTGTGACATCAGGATAGCTGCAGAGCATGCCAGGTTAGGGTTGCCTGAGGTTAATCTGGGGCTCATGCCCGGGGCTGGAGGAACCCAGCGGTTACCTCGTGCCATAGGACCGGGCTGGGCAAATTATCTGTTGCTCACTGGCGAGGCTATCCCTGCCAAGAAAGCCCTGGAAATTGGATTGGTTCAAGAGGTTGTTGCTCTTGACGCTCTCAGGGAAGCGGCGCTTAAACTCGCTGACAAGATCAATAGCAAGGGACCTCTGGCAGTCAGGGCAGCTAAAAGGGCATCCTCTCAGGGCCTTCAACAATCCTTAGAAAAGGGGCTGGATATTGAAAATGAGGCCTTTGCCGAGCTCTGCGTTACCCAGGATAAAAACGAAGGCATAACAGCCTTCCTGGAAAAGAGAAAACCCCAATTTCAAGGGAAATAGGGGAGCAATCAGTCTGGAGGAAAATCTTGAATTCGAATTTCAAGGCAGCAGGGCTTGATTTACCGGCAGAACTTGAGGTTCATGAAAGAAGAGATACCATTCTTGAAATTCGTGCTAGACCCATCCGTCCTCTTTGTCATACAGCAAATCAGGAAAGCAATTGAAAACTGGGGACAATATCAAGGCAGAAGATAGAACCACCCCATTTATCACGTACGCGATCACTTGACCCGGATATGCCGACAAATTGCTTCAGAACCAACATCCCCTCCCTTCAAATCTCTTTTGGCAGGTGCGGGCCACTTTACCGTGACTCTATTTCTCTCTTTAATTCTTCAATGGAAATGGTATCTCCTTGTTCAACGGCCTCCCTGCCCTTTCTGACCTTATCTATGACATAGAGTCTGTACATGATCTCATCAATGTCTGCCGAATCAGGCAGCTTCGAGATGGCATTGATGGCTTCCTGTTTCAAGTTTTCCATTTTATGTATCCCCCTCCTTTGTTTTCTCTAAGCTCCCTCTCTCATTCCCTCCCACGAGGGGAGGGAACAAGTTCAGGGTAACTTCTTAAAATCAGAATAACATTTTGCCATTGGATTTTCAAATAGCCTTTCAACTTACAAGCCGAACAATTACTATGCAGAAGGATTTCTGTGTAGTCCGATATATTTTATGTGTTACAGAATTCCCCAGCACATTGGTCTATTAGAATCAACTTTCAGGGCGATTCTCAATAGATCCAGGGCTTGCCCGCCTCAGGCGGACTTGCCCGCCGTCAGCATGGCGGGCCTTACCCCTACCCCCTCTTTTCAATGGTTCGGTCCTACTTTACAAATGGAATTCCAAGGTCTTTGCAGATCTTTCGGGCGAGCTGGTCATTGATCTCTGTATGACGTGGGACAGAGGACCGTTTGTTCTGCTTCGGGTTTGCCCACCACGAATGGCGGCTGCCCTCCCGAACAAAGACACAGCCCTGCTTGTGGAGATGGTCGAGAAGCGCGGTGCGCTTCATATGGTGAGAA
>JABXJY010000117.1 GCA_013375385.1 Desulfobacterales bacterium | reverse complement strand
CCAAACGCGGTCAGCAACTCCCTTCTCTATTACAACGCGGACATGTTTAGAGAGGTTGGCCTGGATCCAGATAGGCCGCCAAAGACCTGGGAGGAGCTGGTTGCCTATGCAAAGAAATTAACCCGGGATATGGATGGAGACGGTAAAATCGATAAGTGGGGTTTGGGCACCCATACCACGACCAATTATTTTCTGTATGCCCTCATTCTTCAAAACGGCGGAAGGCTTTTTGACAGCGAGGGAAATCCTGCTTTTACTTCTCAAGAGGCGGTTGAGGCGTGCCAGTTCTGGTCCGATCTGGTCCACAAATACAAGGTCATGCCTCCCCTCACCCATAAGGCCACCAATAAGCTTTTTATCGCGGGAACAACTGCCATGATGTATCAGTCTACCGGGTTCCTGAAAAAGATCGGTAAGAAGATCGGTGACCGCTTCGACGTAAGGGTGGCCTTTTTGCCTAAGAACAAACAATACGGCACGGGCCTGGGAGGGACATCGATCGGGATGTTCAAATCCAACCCCAAGAGGGAAACAGCTACCTGGGAATTCGTAAAGTGGGTGACTAATACCAAGTGGGGAGCCTACTGGAGCGAGAACACGGGCTACGTCACAACGAGGAAGTCCTCCAATGAATTGGCAAGCTACCAGAAGTTCTTGGAAACTCACCCAAGGTATAAAGTGGCTGCAGAACAGATGAAGTATGCATTGATAATGCCTGCGACAAAGGCAGATGGTATTATCTATAAACCTTTTTCAAAGCTGGCAGAAAAACTGGAAGCCGATCCTAACGTGGACATCAAAAAGGCTCTGGATGAGATTGCGGAGCTCGTCAGAAAGCGAGCGAAGTAGCGCCAGGCAAAAAGGGGGAGTAGTTCTCAGCATGTCCGAGCTTCTCCCCCTTATATTTTTCTCCTCTCCCTATAGCATATGTTCCCATGGTATGAAGGGGAGGTTTGCGGCAAAATGGCAGAGATAAGGCTTGAGAATGTGGTGAAGCGATTTGGTACAGTCACGGCCGTGGATCATGGAACGTTGACCATCGAGGATCAGGAGTTCGTCGTTCTGGTAGGTCCGAGCGGCTGCGGCAAATCTACTATCCTCCGCTTGATCGCGGGTCTTGAGGAGATGACGGAAGGCTATATTTACATTGGGGATCAGATAGTAAACTATGTGGAACCCAAAGACCGAGATATCGCCATGGTCTTCCAGAACTATGCCCTCTATCCCCATATGAATGTATACATGAACATGGCATTTGGTTTGAAGTTGAGGAGGTTTTCCGCGGAGGAGATGGATAGGCGGGTCCATGAGGCAGCAGCGATTTTAGGGATTGATGAGCTTCTCGACCGGAAACCGAGGCAGCTATCTGGGGGGCAGAGCCAGAGAGTCGCGATGGGACGTGCCATTGTCAGAAAACCGAAGGCATTTTTATTTGACGAACCTTTAAGCAATCTGGATGCCAAGTTGCGCGTGAGCATGCGCGGTGAAATACGGAATCTACATGATCGGTTGAAGACCACAACGGTCTACGTGACGCACGATCAGGTGGAGGCAATGACACTTGCGGACCGGGTGGTGGTGATTAATCAGGGAGTGATTCAGCAGGTAGGTGCTCCCCTTGAGGTTTATGATCATCCAATAAACACGTTTGTTGCAGGATTTATCGGGAGTCCTGCAATGAACTTCATTGATTGCAGGGTCGTTCAAGATGGACCGAATATTTTATTGGATGGGGAATCGTTTCAGTTTCCCCTATCTGCTACCAAGGATGGGATGCAGATATTCTCACATCTTCTTGGAAAAGAGGTAATCCTTGGCCTTCGGCCTGAGGATATCGAGGATAGGGAATTTGTCAAGGATCAGAAGGAGGGTATTATCAAGGCCACCGTTAATATGGTGGAGCCCATGGGGGCGAATGTACACTTGAGGGTAGCAAGTGGGATGCATCATATTATCGCGTGTGTCAGTCCGAAGACCCGGGCTAAGGCAGGAGAAAATATAGATCTGGTGTGCGATCTCTCTAAGGTCCACCTCTTCGATAAGGAGACCGAAAAGGTCATCAGCAAATCACCTATTACAGGGTGAGGGGGTCTTGCGAAGATACTCAGGCCTTCTTTACCTCACAGGAAATACTATCTGAGCCTCTCTGGAGACATTTAATGAAGGACCAAAATGAAGCTACCGCCTTTGCCTGTATTCTACGTTTCAACGGGTTTATCTTTAGTCACCCTCGGTGATTCCCTCCTCTATACCATTCTTCCCAGCTATTATCCGGTTTTGGGGCTTGCCCCCCTTCAGGTGGGCATTCTTCTCTCCGTCAATCGATGGATTCGTCTGGCTACCAATCATATGGCTGAGCGGTGCTACCGCCGCTATCCAAGTGACCTGTGGCTCATTCTGGCCTTTTTCATGGGTTCCATTGTGACTGCCATGTACGGAATTGCAAAGATGTTCATCATCTTTCTCGGGGCTAGAATCCTCTGGGGCATCTCTTTTTCCTTTATCCGTCAGGCCGGCATCATGACGGCCGTCGAATCTGGCTCCGAAACCCATCTCGGAGAACGAATGGGATATTTCCGGGGTATCAACGCCATGTGGCGCACTTCGGGGGTGATCCTCGGGGGTCTGAGTCACGATGTTTTCGGGTTTACCATCACGCTGGTTGGTCTGAGTATCCTGTCGCTTGTCGCGGCGCCCCTCGGTGCCCTCTCCCAAAAAGGGCTTAAACGACTGAAAAGACCTCTGGGCAAAGTTGTTCCCGGAAAAGGAGATGTCAGGGTTATATGCTGTGGGTTTGCCGTAGGGCTCATAGGGGGCGGAATGCTCATGTCAACCCTGGGACTTATTCTCAAGGAACAAGTCGGAGAATCGTTTACAATAGCCGGCAATTCCATTGGTATTGTTACCCTGACTGGCATCATTTTGGGGTTACGCTGGTTCATAGATGGGGTTGGGAGCCCCATTTTGGGGGCCATCGCTGATAGGAGCGGAAGGCAACGATCCACTACATTTCTGTTTTCGCTGGGTGCAGTGACGCTGATTGTTGTCGCTGTCTATTCCAAACCAATCCTTTTGATTGCTCTCATGCTGATATTCTTTATCTGCGGGACCACATTGAACACATTACTCTCAGCCCAGGCTGGCCAGAGTGGAACCCGATCAGTGGCTTCGTATGCGACTGCAATGGATCTTGGCATGTCTGTCGGTCCCCTCATTGGCTGGAGCATTGCCCAGTTGGGACTTCCTACGAATTCTATTTTCATATCAAGTGGCGCGATCTATATGATTGGGGCGATCATTTCTTACGAGATTTGGCTATCTAGTAAGAACTTGAGACCTTAGGAAGTTCACATTGTCCAGACAGCTAGTGGATACTACTGCAACCTCTGATCGAGAGAAGAGCTTATCCCAAAAAGGCTGAGGCAGCGATCGCAGTCTGGCCATGAGCTGGAGGTAAGGTGATGCCGGAACGGACGCGTCTGAGACGATACGAAGTGGTGTGCCATTGAGGTGGATCTGCCTTCTCCTTATGTGCTGGCGAGGAAAGTGAGGTGGAGCATGTTTGGTGGAAAAATGGAATGAGCTATGGCTTTGAGTGCTGACTGTGGCATGGGAAACTAAGTGAGCAAATATTCTCCTGACCTTTACAAAGATGCCACTTGCCGCCCCAGCCCTTCAATTTTTAGCCGTATCTCAGGTGAATCTTCCCATCTTTTAAAAAGGTCTTTGGTAAACTTCAGGTTTCTTTGTCCATCTTCGCCGTAGACCTTATAAACTGAGCCCACCTTGCACTCAGATCCATATCCACAGGTAAAGCATGGAAGGATGGTCGAAACAAAACCCACACTCCCCACAAAAACCGCCCTATAAGCAGTCATCCGGCGCTTCACGGCCTCTATCGCCTTTTCAGGGGAACCCAATCCACCCGTAGAAACAACTGCAAATGGTTTTCCTTCTAATGGAAATCTTCGATGCCTGAAGGCCCACAGTCTTTCAAGGAATACCGCCATAAAGCCATTCATGTTGTAAAAATATGACGGTGTGCCGAGGACGAGTACCTCTGCTTCAATTATCTTTGGATAGAGGGTTTTGAGGTCATCTTCAAGCTTGCACAGGTTATCCCCTGCGCAGAGATGGGCGCAAGCCCTGCATGGGGAGTACGATAATTCTGTGAGGTTGATAAACTCTGATTGTTTTCCGCTTTTTTCCGAGACAAATTGAATCATCCTGTCCACATTCCCACCCTTTATCGGACTACTGCTGATACCTAAGATTGTCATTCTGCTTTCTCCAATAACATTCTGATCTTGTTAACCCACAAGCCCTACAAGCCACAGCAGAGCTCTCTTCGTTGGCACAATTAATGCTCGATTATACTATAAGGCATTCTGTTTTCTTGATTTTTTCCAACCCAATCCCAAAGGAAAATGCACTTTTCTATCATTAACCAAATGTAACAAAGGATAGTAAGCTATTCCCTTAATAATTACTCTACCCCAAGGGGGGAATGAGCCCTAAATCCAATAAAGACTTGCAAGGGCAAGAGAGATAATGGCGCCTACGCACAGATAATACCCAGAATCTTGTACAAGGTTATCTGTCCTTTCAGGTGCACTATAGAAATAATCGTGGTCACTGTCGGAAACAACTAACAATGATCGAGTGACACAAGGAAACTCTTCAGGTGGTACAGAGATTCCTTCAAGTGAGAATGCTTTCCAGGATCAGCAATGGATCCAGACTGGTGATGATCGGCACCGACGTTACCACAGCAGGCCACGATCGGTGGAAGGATTGATGTTGAATCCAGATGGGTTGAATGCCAACATTCCTTGCCCCACAGATGTCAATCCTCCAATCATCACCGACGTAAACCGCCTCGGAATGGTGTATGCCTAAACGTCGCAGACACAGAAGGAATGGAACAGGGTCAGGTTTGGGCGGAACACCGGATTCACCAGCCACAATGATCACCTTGAAAAACCTCTCGAGCTCAGGGAACTGGCTGAGGCGGTGTTTTCCGGAAGTATTCTGCCCCTGTGTGTTGGTGACAAGGGCCACCCGGTACTCAGAGGCGAGGCCTTCCAGTACCCGCTCTGTCTCAGGAAAGAGGGTCGTCTGAGCCTTGACTGTTTCCCAGTAGTCATCCTCCCATTCTTCGAGAAGCCTCATGTCGGGTTCTTGACCATAGTGTTCATAGAGCGCCTTCCATATGGCTCTCCTTGAAAAGTCGGACCTGTCGTGGAAAGTTGTTCGAAGTCTCCGGTACTCTGAGATAAAGTCCTCCCATTGAGCAAAACCGAAATCCGAAAAAATCCTTTTCTGGGCTTGCTTTTCGGCTGAGCGAAAGCCGTCGGCCGAGTCCACCAGGGTTTGACCCAAATCGAACAATAGAGCCTTAATCATTTCAAACCCAACTCAGGTCCTCATCAGAATAAAGAGGCCTTAAAATATTTACCACAAAGTAAACCATTCAACCGTCTTGAGCAAGGCTTTTTCAATTGTCTTCCGCCAATTCATCGATTACGAAATTTACGGCAAAGGATGCCTGTGAACATTGTTGTGCTATCTTCATTCAAGATGGAGCTTGGCGCCAGCAGTCGCTCCAGACTATGTAGGGACATATCATATATGAAACTATTTAATATAAGCCATTTACTCTATTTGTTTTTAATAATATGGCGAATATAGTATATGTTAATAGACCATATGTGTAGTATGGCCATTTCAGTGAAGTTACCTGAAATAATAATAGATTTTGGAGGAAGAAATGAAATTGTTCGATTTCTTTTTGCGAAAACAAAGATTAATAGAAAAGGATGTATTTGATTATCTCTCCCAGTGGAAAAAATGTCTCGAAGATTTCAAAACTGGGATGGAAGTATATCTGAATGAGGGTCTCGGGGAGAGATTTGATTATTACGTTCGGCAGGTATCTAAAACGGAGGACAGGGCTGATGAGCTGAGGAGAAAGGTAGAATGGGAGATGTACTCCAAGGCACTGATTCCTGAATCAAGAGGCGATATCCTCGGGTTTTTGGAAACGATGGATAAGATCCCTAACAAGGCCGAATCACTTCTCAACCAGATTAAACTTCAAAGACTTGAGTTTCCCAAAGAACTAAATCCAAACCTGCGGCGAATTGTGACTCTTTCCTGTGAGGCAATCCAACTTGTCTATGAGGCGGCAACAAACCTTATGAGTCGGAGGGGTGGCATTCACAAACTTGCAGATGAAATTGGTGTCAAAGAGACTCAATGCGATCATGCTGAACAGGATACTATAGAAAGGATATTTACAATGGATATTGATAAAGCAGAAAAAATCCTTTTAAAGGAATTCATCATCGAACTTGGAAATCTTACGGACAGGGCGGAAGATGTCTCCGATAGACTGACCCTTTTAAGCGTAAAGAGAAGGGTTTAAATGTTTTATCTCATCTCAGCTCTCTATCTTGGCTGGTCGCTCGGCGCAAACGACGCTGCCAATATATTCGGCACGGCAGTCTCCTCAAAGATGGTAAGATTCATAACTGCTGCAATTCTTGCATCCCTCTTTGTCATTCTGGGGGCAATTCTTGAAGGGAGAGCAGGAATAGAAACAATAGGTAGACTATCTGCTATGGACCTCGGTACGGCAGGGATCTCATCCCTTGCAGCAGCCATAGCAGTGACAATTATGACAATCCTGAAACTGCCGGTTTCCACATCCCAGGCAGTGGTTGGCTCCATCCTTGGTGTTGGAATAATGCAGAAGCAAGCAGCGCTCACAGGCCTCGGTAAGATTATTGTATGCTGGATAGGAACACCGATCGGTGGATGCATATTCAGTATTATTTTATATCTGATTCTGGCGAGGGCTATCAATAGGTTTCGGCCATCCTGGGCAGCGTTCGATTTTATCATGAGGGCAGGCCTTATCATTACCGGATGTTATGGTGCTTATGCACTCGGTGCAAATAACGTGGCAAATGTAACTGCAGTCTTCTATGGCGCCGGTCTTCTTTCCATCGAGACCGCTGCCCTGATTGGGGGTGTAAGCATTGCCCTCGGGATTTTGACATTCAGCAAGGGTGTCATGAAGACGGTAGGAAGAGGTATCGTAAGGCTCGATGCATACTCCGCCCTGATAGTAGTGCTCTCCAACGCAATAACCGTTCATATCTATGCTGTTATCGGTGTTCCGGTATCCAGCTCCCAGGCAGTTGTCGGGGCAGTTGTGGGGATTGTTTTGTTGAAGAGGGCAGAAGCATTGAAAAAGAGAGCCATTCTTGGTGTACTTTCAGGCTGGATTGCCACACCCTTTATTGCTGCTCTGGTTTCAGTGTTTATCTATTTTGTGACTCATCTGACATATGTAGGCTGAAATTTTTCCCGTTGCTACGGAGGTAAATACATTCTCAGTGTTGAAAATCGATAAGAATAGATGTCTCTGAATGGCATTATGGATATGCTCACCTCCATGCCTATTCAATAGAATTCTTACGTGGCAGTTTATTTGCAAAGGGTTCAGGGATGGCTGAAGGTGAGTATTCTGGATTTTAGCTTTCCAACCATATCGATCAAGGGGAGGCAATCCGCTGGTGTCTCGCCTTCCAAGAGCTTGATGTGAGTTGCATCAACTATGAGTGTATCGAATATCGGATCAACGGGAATCCATGCTCCTGCCACATAGCTTTCTGCCCAACTGTGGTAGAGAAAACCCTGTCTTGCCTCCGAATAAACCAGGCCATTTACAACCCTGGTTGGAATACTCAAGGCCCTGGCCAGGGCAGTGTAGAGCAGGGCATGGCCCTGACATTCTGCTTTCTTTCCCATCAAGACATCAAGGGCTGAAAAAACATCAACAGGTTCCTTTGAGATATTCTTCTGAATCCACTCAACAAGTTTAGAGATTCGAGTGAATGGTTCTTTTGTTGGACCCACAATTTGACGCGCTGTTTCTCTGATCCTGACATCTTTACTCTCTATGGTGAAAGAAGCTCTCAGATAAGGCGCCAGCATCTCTTCAGATACGGGTTCAAGGTGATTTT
>JABXJY010000116.1 GCA_013375385.1 Desulfobacterales bacterium | reverse complement strand
GGATACAGGCGTTACTAAGGCCTACCTCCTCTTTGGATTCTCTGAGCCTTTTCGGTGATTGAGTGGATTAGACCATAACCTTTTGAGCCGGAGGTCGATCCAGGTTGCCTCTTCCTTGAGATCTTGATTCTTGAGAAATTCCCTGAGGCCTTCATACCTCTTGATCGTGTCGAATCCCCTGTTCCACTGTAGCTTCTTAAGACAGATGGGGCACAGGTGCAGGGGCCTGCGATCAGACTCCTCAAGTGAATTGCTACCACTCATAGCACACCGGTAGTATACACAGTGGGCAAGCCCAAAGATGTGACCTACTTCATGGGCGAGCACCTTGCAACTCCTTCTCAGGGCAAGGTAGTAGGTATCTGGTGATTCCTTTTGCCCCCAGAACTGGGGAAAATAACGTGCCATGCTGTACACCCCTACCCTTTGAGAGAGGGAGGCCTGGCCGAATACAAAATTCCAACTCTCCTCCGGGTAGAGGTCTACCATGGTAATGGCCAGATAACAGACCGCATCAGCTGGAAATCCTCCGGGTAGAAGCCTGGTGAGAAAATAACCCGTCTTATACTGCTTGACGGGCTGCTCTAGCCAGGAGAAGCGTCTGATTCTGTCCCATCCGCTCTCAGGAAGAGGAAGGGACGGTTCAATCCGTGTGGGAAGATCAAACCAGATCCCGGCAAATTCCGTTGCCTTGCCTAAAATAGTCCTCTCCAGGGAAGAAAATGGCCCAACCGGTTGCAATACAACTACCCGGCGACTGGCCGTAGGTCTGGGAGGATGAGCAGCTTTATAGTCGTCAAAGGATTGGCCGCGCTCATGAAAGTGATAGAGCCACTCCCCTGGTTTGGGCTTCCCCATCTTTTCAAAATCAGAATCATCCATTAGTAACTGCTCAGATTCTTAATTCATATCATAGTCAGTCTACCATAACCTTTTACATCCTGGCGACATTTATCGTCTAACAGTAAGAAGACCTTTAGTCCATCATGAGGCTTTGTGCCTTCCGGTTAACCTGGCTGCCTTATGTCTTTCTGCATCTATTATCTATTGTAATCGGAGAAAGTTCCCTGTATAGTCATATCGATTGAGGCATGAACCCTTAACATAGAACAGAAAGGAGGGATTGAGATGGGGACGTTTTTCATGTTTGGTAAATACTCATCCGAGGCATTGAAGGAAATATCTGCCGAACGCACAGATAAGGCGAACAACCTAATCAAAAAGTTCGGTGGTGAAGTAATCTCCATGTATGCACTGCTTGGGAAAAAAGATCTGGTCTTTATTGTAAATTTGCCCGGGATAGAACAGGCAATGAAGGCCTCTGTTGCCTTAAGCAAATTGACAGGCATCTCATTCACTACATCACCTGCGGTAACGGTGGAAGAGTTCGATAAGATGATTGCTGAGCTGTGAGTCAAGAGCTCTCTGTTGCTGTGTGACCATTATAAATCGTCAAACTAGTATAGCGTTTCATAAAAACCTTTACACTGTCATTGCGAGGAGCGAAGCGATTGCGAGGCATAGCCGAAGCAAACTCGGAGCTGGCTGTTCAGAAAAGCCAAGGTCCATGGTCAAACCTCAGGGTAAAAGAGATTCCTCGCTGCTCTCGGAACAGGCTCCGCAATCTCAACAAGGCTCACAAACTACACGACGAGATTGCTTCGCTAACGCTCGCAATGACAACTTTTTAATGAAACGCTATACTAGATCGTGGTGATTGCTGAGGCTGGAAAAGCTTAGGGGCAAACTCCACACCTCCTGCAGCTGCCAACGGCGCATGGGGGGGATTCAATTGAGGCAAGGGCGAGATGGTACTCTTCCTGCAGAAAGGATTTCTGGATATCGTGGTCAATAAAATCCCACGGAAGTCTTTCATCGAGGTCTTTAGCCCTATAGACAAAAAAATCTGGATTGAGATCTGAGGATCGAAAGGTCTGCCTCCAATCTCCCTTATTCCTGTGCGTGGCCAGGAGCATCTGTCCCACTCGCCTGTCACCCATAGAAAGCAGACTCTGAATATAGGCCCACTTTGGGACATCAAAACTAATCCCGATACCTCCCTCTCCTGATAGGCTCCTCTTTAATAGTGTCTGCTTTTCCTTGAGCGAGTCAACGGTATCCATAGGAAACCACTGGAAAGCGGTAAACGGTTTTGGAACAAAGCAATTGATGCTCAACCTGATCCTACCTATCCTTTTCCTACCTTTACTCTCCTTGATCACATAATGCCGTATAGATTTAACCAGACTGACAATGTCCTTCATATCCTCCCTTGTTTCGGTTGGAAGACCGATCATAAAATAGAGCTTGATATGGAACAGGCCTGTCCTCGCTATGAGTATGATGGCCTCTATGATCTGTTCCGTTGTCAATTTTTTGTTAACGACCCTCCTCAATCTCTCACTACCCGTCTCCGGTGCAATGGTCAGGGTCTTCTGGCTGCTTCTCTTTAGGTTTTCTATCAACCCTTTTGTCAATGAACCTGCCCTCAGGGAAGCCACGGAAAAATCACCACCGTTGTCAAGGATATAGCTGGTCAGTCTCTCAATCCCGGGTAAATCGGAAGCTGACGGACTTATCAGACCAATCCTGTTGTTTTCGGCCAAGATCCCTTCTAGGGAGGCAAGTATCTGTTCCTCTTCTATGGCTCTTGGAGGCCTGTAGACAGAGCCAGCAGCACAAAATCTGCACCCAATACCACATCCGCGGTTAACCTCTACGAGAATGGTATCAGAGAATTCCGTCGATGGAGTAATTATCTCGGAGCGAGGCAAAGGTCCCTTGTAGGGCACCTGCCTGACAGCCCTTACCCTGGGAGGGATGGTGGGGATTGAAGGCTCAAAGGACCCTATTGATCCATCTCCCTTGTATGTAACCCTATAGAGGGAAGGAACGTAAACACCCTCCACCTCCTCTGCCAGGATTCTCAAGGCCTCCTGTCTTTTAGCGGCTGATGATGGAAGGTCAAGGTAGGCCTGAAAGAATCTCTTCAGGATAACCTCTCCTTCCCCAAGAAGAAAGCAGTCTATGAAGTCGGCCAGAGGCTCAGGGTTCATGAAGGTTGCCACGCCCCCTGCCACGATGAGAGGATGATCCTCGCCTCTATCCTTACCCAGGAGGGGTATCTTGCTCAAATCCAGCATGGTAAGGACATTTGGATAATCATTTTGAAATGAAAGGGAAAATGCTAAGAGATCAAATCGTTGCAGTGGTGTCTGTGACTCAAAAGAAAGGAGGGGACGGTCTGTCCTCTTATATATGGACAGTTCCGCTTCTTCTGGTAGAAATGCCCTCTCTGATACGATAGCAGGATTCTCATTCAGTATTCCATAGACTATCTGGAAGCCAAGATTGGACATGCCAACCTGGTAGTAATTGGGATAGATCAGGGCTACGGATATCTTGCCACCCCAATCCTTTTTTACGGTACCCCTCTCTTTGGAAAGCCTCCTCCTGTAGAGAGTGGTGATGTTGGCCATTAATCTGCCTGCTTCCTTAAGAAGGTAGGATATTCAAGATTATCCTTCTGAAAGAGCTTATGGAATATGCCCCTTTTTCCAGGGTTTAGACCTGTCTCTCTTAGAGGCTGATCATCGTTCTCCCCGGATAACCGCCTCTGGAATGTTGGCTTATCAAGATCCCCCTTTAACCTTACAGTCCAATTCTGCTCTGTTTCCTCAGGGCTAAGATCCCTCAGATTAATAACCTTCCTCTCCCTGCTTCCACCTATACCAGTAGCAATAACGGTTATACGCATTTCATCATTCATATTATCGTCAAAGACCATACCCCATATGATCTCTGCATCAGGGTGGACCTCATTCTTTATAAAGGAAGATGCCTCCATAACCTCATCCATAGTCATCTTGGTGGAACCGGTGATGTTGATGAGAACACCCCTTGCTTGATCAATTGAGATATCCTCCAACAGGGGGCTGTTAATGGCCATCTGGGCTACCTCAAGGGCTCTACTTTCTCCGCTGGCTTTCCCTGTACCCATTATTGCTGTTCCCATTCGTTCCATGACCCTCTTAACATCTGCAAAATCAAGATTTATGAAGCCAGGGATCGCAATAAGATCCGATATCCCTTTGACCGCATAGAGAAGCACCTCATCGGCCATTTTCATGAGCTCCAAAAAAGGGGTATCTTTATTCCCCAATGCCCTTAACCGCTGATTTGGAATGATAAGCAGGGTGTCAACCTCCTTCTTGAGCCTTTCGATGCCGGTCAGGGCTGTCTTCATTCTCTTCTCACCCTCAAAGTCAAAGGGTTTTGTTACAACTGCTACTGTCAAGGCCCCGGCACTCTTGCATTCCCTGGCGATTACCGGACAGCCGCCTGTCCCTGTTCCTCCTCCCATGCCTGCGGTAATAAAGATCATATCCGCATCTTCGGCAGCAGCTCGGATTCCCTCCACGCTCTCCTCTGCGGCCAGCTCCCCCCTCTCCGGGTCAGCTCCCGCCCCTAATCCATAGGTTAGATTGGCCCCCAGCTGCAGTTTATTAAGGGCAGAGTTAAGGTCAAGGGTCTGTTTGTCAGTATTTGCAGCTATAAAATCCACCCCCTTAAGTCCGGCAGCAATCATGTTATTGATTGCATTGCCCCCTGCGCCTCCAACCCCAAAAACCTTTATTTTGGCGCTTGGAGTCTCTTCAACAAATTCGTATCTCATAACCCCCCTCCCTTCTTAACCTTCTTTAATCCCCTTCTGTAAACCATCTCTTCATCCTGGATACTATCCGGTTAAAGATATTCGTATCCCTTATTCTAAATTTCTTCTCTCTCTGCTGGGAGTTAGACCCATAGAGGACAAGACCTACTGCTGTTGCATACATGGGGCTATTGACAATCTCTTTTAATCCCCCGATATTAACAGGATAACCGATCCTGGCTGGCATGTTGAAAACCTGCTCCACAATCTCCGGCACACCTGGAAGGAGAGCAGACCCGCCGGTGACAACAACGCCAGAGGTGACCAGATCATCATAACCAGACCGAATCATTTCCTGGTAGATAAGGCTAAAGAGCTCTTCCACCCGTGGTTCTAAAATCTCTCCCAGCAACTGCCTGCTGACAATCCTTGGTTTCCTTCCACCCACACTGGGAACCTCAATACTCTCATCCTTGCCGATAAGTGAGGTAAGGCCACATCCATACCTAATCTTTATCTTTTCCGCTTCCTTAAAGGGGGTCCTAATTCCCACCGCAATATCATTGGTAAGGTTGTCACCACCTAAGGTTAATACAGATGTATGTTTTATCGAGTTTTGTGAAAAAATCGCCAGATCCGTAGTCCCGCCTCCAAAGTCTATTAATGCAACGCCCAGATTCCTTTCCTCATCCGTAAGGATCGCCTCACTGGATGCAAGGGATTCAAGAATAATATCGTAAACATCAAGACCTGCCCTGTTGGCACACTTGATGATATTCTGTGCTGATGTAACCGCTCCAGTTACTATATGTATCTTAACCTCAAGGCGGACTCCTGACATCCCTGTGGGATCACTAATACCGGCCTGATCATCAACGATAAATTCCTGAGGCAGGGTATGAATAACTTCCCGATCCATGGGGATTGCAACCGCCCTGGCTGCATCAATCACCCTCTCAATATCTACTTCTCTTACTTCCCTATCCTTGAGGGCTATGACCCCATGACTGTTAAAGCCCTTTATATGGCCTCCGGCAATTCCAGCATAGACGGAACTGATCTCGCAGCCAGCCATAGTCTCTGCCTCTTCTATGGCCTCTTTAATGCTATTTACCGTGTTTTCGATGTTGATCACCACACCCTTCCTCAGCCCGATAGATGGATGAGATCCCATTCCTACAATATCTACCATGCCGTCAGGCCTCACTTCCCCAACCACTGCACACATTTTACTCGTGCCTATGTCAAGGCCTACAACCAAATCCTCCATCGTAACCAACCCCCTTTATTAATCTAAAGTGCCTAAAGTTTTAAGTGAGCTAAAGTGCCTAAAGTTAGCTGGTAAGTAAGCAGTAGTCAGTAAACAAATTTCATGCCCCTTACTGCCTACTGCTTAGTGCTTACTTTTCCCAACACCTAATCTGTAACAAGATACTAAGTGCTTACGAATTCAAGTACTACTGACTATTGACATTACTCTTCAGACCACCCTGCCGGTAAATGCAACCACCGCCCTAGCATCATAATCCAAATCTATTGATCTGGCCTGATAGAGTCGACGAGTGGCCTGGAGATGTTTGACAATATGCCTTAATGCATCAATTTTTCTGATAAAATCCTCTTTCCCAAAAAAGACCTTAAACGGTAGTTCATTGAAATACACGGTGAGGGTTCCATCTTCTCCCACATGAATCTCTGATAGCTCTTTTGCCGATAATGGACTATCCCCACGGTGGAGCGTATTCAGAAAAGATGCGACCCTCTTAAGATATGCCTTGTTTTTCTTATCACCTGCGGCTAGGCCAGTTACCACAGGGAAATCAATACAATCATCTCTTTCCACGTCCTTGAATATGACCCCCTCTCTATCCATGAGGTGCATCTTCTCTTCTAATAGTACGAGTGCCACTGACTCTTCATTTTCTGCTTTGATATACAGGGTATTGGGAAATGTTTTCTTTAAGAAAACAGATTTTATCCACGGATGCCTCTCCATGTTTTTCTTGATGGCAGCGAGATCGAGAGACAGGAGATTTCCCATTTCCGTAATGCCCGATATCTTGATCAACTCCTCCCTCAAGTCATCGTTAACCCCGGTCACCACAATATTCTGTAATCTAAAATAGGGTGATGTGGAGAGAAATTGGTATACAGAGATAAAGGCGAAAGAAAGGCCTCCAAGCACAAGAAAGAAGAGAAAGATCTTAATCAGGCCAAAACCTAATTGGCCTAAGGTTCTCTTGAAGACCAGAAGACTCCTTATTCTCCTTCTATCCTTGTTCACCGATTGGTGATCTAATACAGAAGCTCTTTCCATCCCCTACCCCTTGCCTACTACCTTTATCTCAGCAACTAATTGGATATTAAACATCTCACGCACCTTTTCTCTTGCCAGATCCATAAGGGCCACTATATCAGAGGCCGAGGCCCGGCCTGTATTAACAATGAAATTTGCATGCCTGGGCGATATCATCGCCCCCCCTACCCTTCTACCTTTTAAACCAGCGGCATCAATTAACCGGCCTGCATGGTCACCGTCAGGGTTCTTAAAAACAGATCCAGCAGATGGCATATCAAGGGGAAATCGCTCGTTCCTTCGTTTGATGTTAGAGGTGACCCTTTTCCTGATTGAGGCAGGCTTATCGAAATTTAGATTGAGCCTTGCATGGAGGATTATCTCTCCTCTGTGTAAGTCAAGTCCCCTGTACTGAAATGTAAGAGTCGAACTATCTCTTCTTTCTACAACTCCACTCCTTGTCAAAACCGTTACTTTCCTGATCAGGCCTTCAATCTCTTCACCCCCGCTTCCCGCATTCATGGCCACTGCTCCACCCACGGTTCCTGGAATGCCAGCCAGAAACTCAGCTCCGGCAAGGCCCTTTTCGGTGCAAAAATCCACGAGCTTATGCAGCGCTAGACCCGGTCCTGCTATAATATATGGCTCTGCCGGGGTGGTGTGCTCAATCGAAGTAAAGGCTCCATCCATGATAATCGCCAGCCCGTTCAACCCGCCATCCCTCACAAGGAGGTTACTTCCGCGCCCTATAGTCAGATAGGGAATCCCCTCATCCACTACGAAGGCCATCATCTCCTTTAATTCCTCCAGATTCCCGGCCCTGTACATGGCATCCACATTGCCCCCAACCTTAAATGTTGTGTACTGACTCATGGGGACATCAAAAGAGATTGACGCACCTCCGATCTCTCTCATGCTCTTCTTGATGGTTGCATCCATTCCTAAGTGCCTGTAGTCAAAAACGTTCACCGTTATCCGTTGACCGTTGTTGTATCTACTGCCTACTGATTCCTGTCTACTCTAATTCCTGACGGCTTCGTAAAAAGTCTTTTCACCGGTCATTGCGAGGAGCGAAGCGGTTGCGAGGCGGAGCCGAAGCAAACCCGGA
>JABXJY010000391.1 GCA_013375385.1 Desulfobacterales bacterium | reverse complement strand
CAGAGAGGGGACCATTGAGCCTGGCGAGCGCGATCTTATCCACCGGGCATTTCATCTGGACGACATTTCCATATCGGACATTATGGTACCGAGGGACCGGATTGTTGCGGTACCCCTGGATATCAGCGAAGACGAGTTAATGAAAATCATTGAGACGAAAAAATTCTCTCGCTACCCGGTGTACGGAAAAAGCCTTGACTATGTTACCGGCTTTGTTCACGCAAAAGACCTCCTGCGGCTCAAGAGTCACGCTCAGGGGAAGAAACGTCTTGCGATAAGGTCCATACTGCGAAGGCCCATCTTCCTCTTAGAGAGCAGGAATGCGCTTTCTGTGTTCCTTCAATTTCAGAAAAACAAACGCCATATCGGGATAGTAGTGGACGATCAGGGGAAAACAGCCGGGGTGGTCACCCTAGAGGACATACTCGAGGAACTCTTCGGCGAGATCACGGATGAAACCGATAGAGAGGGTAAAAGCAATGCTTGAGCTTCTCCTCTGGATAGTTATCATCCTCATCTGCCTGTTCTGCGAGGGCTTTTTCTCGGGAACGGAAACTGCCATGGTTTCCCTGGACCGGGCACGCACAAAGGCCCTTACTGAACAGGGCTCCAGAAAGGCTGCTCTGGTAGATGCTGTACTTCAGGCCCCGGAAAAATTCTTCTCCGCCACACTGCTCGGCACGAATATATCCACGGTGCTGGGCAATGCAATTGCAACCTTTTTGATTATCACCTACCTTGGGGAGCAATATAGATACATCACCATAGTCATCATGACGCCGCTCATTCTCATTTTTGGTGAGATTGTCCCAAAAACCGTCTATCGATACCATGCTGAGCAGATAACCCCATACTTGGTCTATCCCTTAAGGGTTATGTCAATCATCTTTTACCCCTTTGTGCTAGTCCTGACCTGGGTGACAGGGCTCTTTGTAAGGCTTTTCGGTATGGAAGGCGCTCACCTTAAGCCCCACACAACAAGGGAGGATCTCGAGAACTACCTTGATATGTTTAATATAGACAGCGGCCTTAGAACGGCCGAGAAGAGGATCATTGAGCGGATATTCGATTTCTCCGAGACCGAAGTGGAGGATATCATGATACCGCTCGTCAACGTAGCGGCACTCGAGGTACAGGACGGCATTGACGAGGCAATAGGCCTCGCCCGGAAAACCGGTTACTCGAGAATACCCGTCTATTCAGAGGAAGCATATAATATCATAGGCATGGTTCACGCCTTTGACCTTCTGACCGCCCAGAAAAAAACGCAGACCCTTAAGGACATAATGCGTCCCGCCCCCTATATTCCCGACACCGCACCCGTTGACGAGCTCCTGAAGCAGCTAAGAACCCAGGGGAACAGCATCGCCATAGTGGTAAATGAATATGGCGGCACCATAGGCATTGTTACCATTGAGGACATACTCGAGGAGGTTGTGGGTGAGATATACGATGAGTACGATAAAGAGGAGCATTTTATCGTACCAGTGGGAAGGAGCCGTTATCTGGTGAATGCCCGCATGGAAATAGATGAGCTGAATGATCATCTCAGATTACAACTCCCCAAGGATGACTACGAAACAGTTGCCGGTTTCTTGTTAAAGCATATGGAAAGGATACCGAGCGTTGGAGAAAGCTTTCAGTTTGCCAATCTGAAATTCGTCATAAGGGAGGCTGACAGGCGTTCCATCAAGGAGGTATCAATTACTATCTCTGATGAATCAGAAAAGAGCGAGAATAAAACTGATCAGCCTCTTTCCTGACTCTGTGCATTGGTGATTCCCTCTCCCGCCACTTCTCTTGGGCATGAAAGCGTGAAGTATCATATTACCTTGACATTTTTGCTCAATAATCAAAAAATACGAG
>JABXJY010000115.1 GCA_013375385.1 Desulfobacterales bacterium | reverse complement strand
TGGGCGATAGCCTTGTTATTGGTTCCTTCTGCTGCCATGAGAATGATTTTCGCACGTCTCACGAGGCCATGGGAAAGGGATCGTGAGCGAGCCATTGATTGAAGTTGTTCCTTGAGTTCTGGCGCTAAATCAATTGGCGGAATTGGTCTACCACGAGCCATAAGCTTCTCCTCCTGTTTTAGGAGAAGCATACCACAGGGAATATAATTATGTAAGTTATTCATGGGACAAGACACTAGCTTCTGCCAATATTATTGTTTTCAGTGAGGGCTCTATGATAAATCTCCCTTGTATACTCAAATTTGATCCCCCATTCATTTGGACTTTGACGATACCCTGATTTTAAGGAGGCTGACTTGATAAACGTCTTGAGAGGGTATATTCTATTGTGACAAATCGTTCTATAAGGGCTACGAATGGGCGAGTACATGTTTGGAAATCGTTTGCGTTCTCTGAGAGGTAAGTTTGATGGTCTTGAAGTGGATACTGTCTGGATTATTCAGCCTGAGAATCGGAGGTATCTCTCCGGTTTCAGAGCCGCTGATGGGCAGTTAAATGAATCCTCAGGTTCCCTCTTTATAACCTTAGATCAGGCCCTTTTGCTCACAGATTCCAGGTATACAACCCAGGCCCAGGAAGAGGCGGTTGGCTTTGAGGTCATAACGCATAAGCAAAGCTTAACTGATGCATTAGCAGAGATCTTTGACCGGCTAAACACACGAAGATTAGGATTTGAAGGGGGCCATGTGATCTGGGATCTCTATCAAAAGGCAACAGAAAAATCCTCTCAGCATTCCCCGCCAGTAGAGCTTATCCCCCTCTCCAGCCTGGTTGAAGAGATGAGGGAGATCAAAGAGCCGGAAGAAGTTGCGGTATTAAGCAGATCTGCACAGCTCATGGGAGATGTTCTTGCCCGGGTAATTGAGGAGCTGAGGCCTGGTCAGGTTGAAAAGGATGTGGCCTGGAGGATTGAGACCCTGATCCGAGAACAGGATGCTGATGGCGCTGCCTTCCTGCCTATTGTGGCCTCCGGTCCAAAGAGTGCCTTACCTCATGCAATCCCTACAAACAGGGTAGTTGGACAGGATGAACCGATAATTCTTGATGTAGGTGCAAGGGTTAATGGCTACTGTTCAGATATGACAAGGACCATTTTCTTAGGGAAGGCCCCATCATATTTCAAAGAGATCTACCATGTAGTACGGGAGGCACAGGTCTCGGCAATAGAGTCTATAAGGCCTGGAATGAAGACTGATGAGGCAGACTCCATTGCCAGGTCTTGCATAGAAAAAGCTGGATTTAGTGATTTCTTTGGCCATTCACTTGGTCATGGAATTGGCCTGGCCCCTCATGAGAGCCCTGCTGTTGGACCGCTAAAGCCAAAGGCATTAAAGCAAGGAATGGTGTTTACCGTTGAGCCTGGAATATATATACCGGGAAAGGGTGGTGTCCGGTTGGAGGAAATGGTCATACTTGAAGAAGACGGTGCAGAAGTTTTGACAACAAACAAGGATTTCTATTCGTTCTAGGGGAAAGGGAATATGCCCATAGACAAAGATCATCCCGGAGATCAACTACTAGATCAGTTTATGAATCAACTGAAGGTTGAGAGGGGTTTGGCTACCAATACGATTGTGGCCTATGATCGCGACCTCGTCAACTTTCTTGATTTCTTAAAACGCAGTGGAGTCTCTCCCGTTCAGATTAGCCAGGAGGATTTGTTATCCTTTATAGCTGAAAAGAGGACTCAAATATCACCCAGATCTCTGGCCAGGTGCCTTGTCTCCATTAGAATGTTTTACCGCTTTTTGGTATCTGAAGGGAAAATTGAATTCAATCCAGCCAGGTTGATGGGTATACCGAAGATGTATCAACATCTGCCCGATATTCTAAGCAGGGATGAGGTGGAGGCCCTTCTCCTACAGCCTGATATACACACAGTCTTGGGAGAGAGGGATAAGGCTATGTTAGAGCTTCTGTATGCTACAGGTTTGAGGGTCACCGAATTGATAGGCCTTAAAATGACCAATATTAACCTGCAAGCCGGCTATATCAGGACAATCGGGAAGGGCTCCAAGGAAAGGATCATTCCTATGGGTACGAAAGCTATAGATTCTCTGAAGGAGTATCTAAAAAACAGCAGGCCCAGCTTATTAAAAAAGGATCCCGCTAAAGCGGGAGCATATCTTTTTCTCAATAGCAGAGGAAACTCCATGACAAGACAGGGATTATGGAAGATTATAAGAAATTATGCCCAAAAGGCTGGAATCACCAAGGCAGTTACTCCCCACACAGTAAGGCACTCATTTGCTACCCATCTCCTGGAAGGAGGGGCTGATCTAAGATCAGTCCAGATTATGTTAGGGCATGCTGATATATCTACCACCCAGATATATACCCATGTGGCCAGAGAAAGGCTAAAGGAGATTCATGAGAAATATCACCCAAGACCATGAGCTTGATGCCTACGCAGAGGATAGTTGGTTACCATTTCCAATAATTTTAATTTTTTGTTTGACTTAATCTAAATTGCTATTATAATTGATTATTAGATGACGCGGGGTGGAGCAGTCTGGTAGCTCGTCGGGCTCATAACCCGGAGGTCTCAGGTTCGAATCCTGACCCCGCTACCAAAGCTGGCAAGGATTTGAGACATATTTCAAATCCTTTTTTATTCCTAAATCCGAAAATTCCATCCCTATTTCCAACCCCTCCGTTATCCCAAATGCAGGAATCTTGCCATGGAGAACAAAAGACCCAGATCCATCCTGCTGTCTATCCAGTAATACGGATTTTCGGTTCGCGTTCTCTGGTGGTGATTAAGTATTGCATTTTGTTTATTTTTTGCTATCCTGAATTATTAGAATTCCCAAAATTCTTAATACTTAAAGTAAAGAGAAAGGAATAAACCTACAAAATAGGCAATAAACCTTTCAATAAAAAAAAGTGGGGGGGTTGTCATGGCTGTACTACTTATTACCTACGCTCTGAATAATCCTGACCAAGATTACTCAGGTTTTCATGACACCATAAAATGCTATGGGTCCTGGGCTGATTTGTCTGAATCAACTTATGCGGTTGAAACCGATGTCAAACCAACTGCAATTCGTGATAAACTTAAAGAGCACATTGACAAAAAAGATCAAGTTTATATTTTTACGTTGACTGCTCCGTGCGCTGGCATTGGTTCCCTAGAAGTGAAAAAATGGCTTTCAAAGCGGCTTTAGTAAACATTTTTGATCCGTCTGATTGAACCTTGAATAAAGTAATTCCTACCAGTCCTTTTTTCCTGATTTCGCCCTTTTCTTTTGCCCCCATAACTTACCTTCTAGTATCAACTGGCCCTCCAAGTATCGTGTTAGGCCGCGCTTCTTTCAAAGCTGGAGCCTGGAAGTAATCCCCGTCGCCCGTTTTTAATTTGGCTATTTTTATGATAATTGTAGGGTGAAACACCCATTTAACATTCTTAAGATATAAACTGCTTGAGGGGGATTGTGAGGGTGAGGCATACTTGATTAACCTCAACTTAGATTGGAAATGTTACGCTCGCTGGGTTCTAAGCCTGGGGGCGGAATATGTAGATATTGAAACAGGACAAGGGGATCACCTATGATGTAGACGATAGGATAGCCTCTTCCTCATGGTCAAGCATACTAAGGATTTCTTATACATTCTGAATAATTTCATTTGGATTCCCTGCTCCTTAACTTTACATAATATGGATAATGCCTTGTTGTTTCTATATAAATTCGAGAAAAGAGAAATCACGAGTGGGTAGCGTGGAAGAATAGTACAAGATGAAGGATTTGAAAGACTCTGCAACAGAGATAGCAAGAGAAACCGGTACATTTCTTAGAGATAGGTTTAGTTCGGCCCATACAATAGATTATAAGGGCGAGATCAATCTGGTAACAGAGGCAGACAAAATTGCTGAAGAGATGATCACCTCCGAAATAAATCACCTATTTCCGGATCATGACATCCTTGCAGAGGAATTTACCTATGCCAGCAGGGGCTCTGATTTCAGATGGATTATAGACCCCCTTGATGGAACTACCAATTATGCCCACGGTTACCCTGTCTTTTGCGTCTCAGTTGCACTTCAGAAGCTGGATGAAATTATCTTGGGTGTTATCTACAATCCAATGCTCAAAGAAATGTTTGTGGCAGAAGAAGGGGAGGGGGCCTTTTTGAATGGTAGAGAAATCCATGGTTCTGATACTCTTAGGATAGCACAGAGCTTTATTGCCACTGGCTTCCCTTATGACATCCGGGAAGACTCCCAGAACAATCTAGACTACTTCAATGAAATGATCATGAGGGCAAGGGCTATCCGCAGGGCAGGTTCAGCAGCACTGGACCTTGCTTATGTCGCCGCAGGCCGCTTTGATGGATTCTGGGAACTCAAATTGAGTTCCTGGGATACAGCCGCTGGCTGGTTGATAGTGGAAGAGGCAGGTGGGATTGTAACAGATTTTAGTGGAGAAGAGTATTTCCTGGAATCTCCAGGCATACTGGCCTCAAACGGAAGGATCCACAAGGAGATGATGGATGTTGTGAGGGAGGCATCCTCTATTTCATGATCTTCTTTATCTTGTCTGCCTTTTTCTTAACTGCCAGGCCCTTTTTTACAGCCGGAACATCCTCGATCACCTTCTCGACCAATCTGTTTTCCAGAGACTTCTCTTCTCCTCCCTTTTCCTCTGCATCTCCCTCTTTATCATTCAGGCCCACATCCTTTCTTACCTTCCTGAATTCCTTGATGGCTCCTCCGAGGCCCTTTCCAATCTCTGGCAATCTCTTGGCCCCGAAGATTAGCAGGATAATTCCGCCAATGATTAGCAGTTCTGTTGTGCCAAAGCCGAACATAAAATTGACCTCCTCTTATAATAAAAAGTGCTTAAAATGCCTAAAGTGAGCTAAAGTTAATCCCTCAATCCCTCAATTACTTTATCAAGATCCCAGTCAACTAACAGCCTCACCCTTTCATTTTCCTTTTTGTTCAGGTATACAAGATATCCTTTCTCCAGGCCATGGAGGAAAAGATCTCTGGTCAACAGCACATCCCGTTTACAATACTCCGTCAATTTTCCCATTTCGCCTGCCTTGAACCATTCCAGGGCCTGCAGACCATCCGCCGATTTTTCCTTATTGAGGGTCTCCTTAACCAGATGATCGAGGCTTAACCTGTACCCGAGTCTATTGTAGATATTCTCAAGTATGTCAAATGTCGGTATTTCATGGAGATCTCTATGGGTATAGGGTTGGAGCACGGTATAATCAAATCTCTTGAGATTAAAGCCAATCACCAGATCCGCCCTGGCAAGATGCTCAAATAATCTGTCTATCTCATCTTCTGAAAAGATATAAAAACGATCCTCCAGACTATCGAATAAGACAGCTACAGATACCATCATCAGGTGTATGTTCTGCCAGCCACCTACCTCTGTTGCTGACTTCTGGGTCTCTAGATCAAAATAGAGAATCCTTTTTTGATTCCCTTTTTCAAGTGCTCTATTTTTATCTACCTGGTAGGTAAGGGGCTGAGGCTCGACTTCAGGAGGAGAAATATCAGCCAAGGATATCGAACCTGTGAGGGCCTCTAAAACCATTATGGCCCCCCTTTTGTCTAAGGGTTTATTGCCTGAACCACATCTTGGAGAGTATATGCATGAAGGGCAGCCTTGTTCACACGGACACCCTTTAATCAGATCCAAAGTCTGGCTCAATAGCTCCAGGATTATGTCAAAACCCCTCTGGGCAAGACCCACTCCCCCCGGATATCCGTCATAGATAAATATAGCGGCCTTTTCTACCTGGGGATGAAAGGTGTAAGAGATTCCACCAATATCATTTCTGTCGCATAACGCAAAGAGGGGGAAAAGGCCTATGGCTGCATGTTCTATAGCATGGATACCCCCCATGAAGTGAAGATCTTCATCTTTTACCATTTTTTTGATAATATCCTCGATCTCGACCCAGAGCCCTACTGTCTCAAATGTCTGGGGAGGAAGGTCAAGGGGAAAAGCACCAATCAGTTCCTGGCCTGGCACCCTCCTTTTCTCGTAGCCAGTTATCGTTTCCGTCACCTTAAGTTCACCAAGCTTGACAACAAACTGTCCCTTTGGCTGACTTCTCTTAATCTTAATAATCTCGGTTTCCTTTTCCGATCTTATGTGGGTGAAATATTGTAGGTCTGTTCGCCGAACAATTATATCTTTCTTATCGATCACTAACCGTTCAACAAGATATGGACTGGCCCTGTGAAGATATATTGCACCTGGATGACACTCCTTAAAGGCCCTTATACCATCAATGGTACCGACAGCCTCCCCTGTTTTACCGTCAAATATGGTGTAGGTCTCTCCAACTGAGCGAATATCTACCTTCTGATGGGGTCTTCTTCTGGTAGCGAACCACCTTTGCTCGCCTTCGCTCGTTCTGCTAAGCTCCCCAAGGGATTCCAAAACGTCAAGATGGCTTTTGAGGTCATTGTGCCAGAACTGGGAATCACTCAGGGTAAGGGGGTTCTCGGCCGCTGCGCAGGGTAAGTGGGCCCTTATAATGTGGGCATTGTCCGGGTCAATTACGGCAGCCTCAAAGGATTGCTCAAAAAAAAGTGCAGGATGTTGCATAAAGTACTGATCCAGGGCGTCTTGATTGGCGATCAAGGCCACGAGAGATTCGCGCCCGGAGCGTCCCACTCTTCCTCCCCTCTGCCAGGTATTGATTATGGTTCCCGGGTATCCAACCAATAAACATACATCCAGGTAGCCTATGTCAATACCCATCTCCAGAGCACTTGTAGATATAACACCGAGTAGCTGTCCGCTTGCGAGCCTTTTTTCGATATGACGACGTTCCTCAGGCAAAAAGCCGGCCCGGTATGAACTGACCTTATTCTTTAGATAGGGGGCCAGTTGTCGAACCCACATACTGATTAGTTCAGTGACCTTTCTGGACCGGGTGAATGCAATGGTTCTTAAACCGGAGTTAAGGCACTGAATGAACAATTGAGTGGCCAAGAAATTGGTGCTGGATAAGGGGTTGAGAAATATGAAATGCTGCCCGGATTTAGGGGCGCCACTCTGGGAAATCACTTCCACTTCGTTGTCTATCAAGTTTTTACCAAGATCATGGGGATTCTGGATAGTAGCTGAGGAAAGTATGAATTGAGGTGTCGTTTGATACAGAAGACAGATTCTCTTTAATCTTCTCAATATCTGGGCAAGATGTGAGCCAAAGATTCCCCGGTATGTGTGGACCTCATCAATAATAACAAAGGTCAGATTGGAGAAGAATTCAGCCCATCTCTCGTGATATGCGAGTATACTTCTGTGGAGCATGTCCGGATTGGTCAGAATGATATTTGGAATCCTGCTTTTAATCCTCTGTCGGTCGCCTGTTGAGGTATCTCCATCATAGATGGTTGCACTAATGCGGCCTTGCTGAATCCCAGAGACAAAATCATATAGATTCTTCAGCTGATCCTGCTCCAAGGCCTTAAGGGGAAAGATGTAGAGGGCTCTTATAGCTGGTTCTCTTAAAATCTCTTCAATCACGGGAAGATTATAGATAAGGCTCTTACCGCTTGCAGTGGGTGTAGATACCAATATGTCTTTACCCTCTTTCAATTTCTTAATCGCCTCGATCTGGTGAGTATACAGTTTTTCGGCTTGAGATCTTTTGAGGAGCTGCAAGACGTCTGATGAGAAGATCCGACTTTGATCGTATTTGGGATTCTGGGAGGGAAGATAGCGATGAAAGACGATCTGAGGGCCAAGATCCTCTGATTTTCTTATGTGTTCAACGAAGGTTGATATCCGCATCTCTTTGACAATTTCATTAGGTTTATGTATTAAGAACATCTACCATATTTCTACCTGAATTGTAAGATCATGTAAGTAAAATTTTATCGCGGACAGAGAAAAACATCTCTCCTCTCTGATAGGGGTTGTCATGTAACGGATTGTCTGATATGTTCCGGTAGAATCTTTTTTGAAAGGAGGAAATAGAAATTGAGAAAGGTAGCAATCGTGGGAACAGGGCATACACCATTTACCTTTGCCACTGAGAAAACCTCTATAGAGCTGTTTTCGGAAGCAGCCATGGATGCGATTCATGAGGCCAATTTAGAGCCCAAGGAT
>JABXJY010000390.1 GCA_013375385.1 Desulfobacterales bacterium | reverse complement strand
GATTTGAATATCTCAAAGAAAAGCTGCAAGCCAGGAAATGGGTGACCAAAGAAATCACGAGAGGGATAGCCGAAGAGGAGCTTGCCTCTTCCGCCTACGGCGGAAAGGCGGTATCAGGATAGTGTCATGTTCCCTCACATCTTTCGATACGAGATATCTCCCCATATATCCGTTTACCTGGAGTGCAAGGGAGTCTTGCACTCAAGCCAGTCAAGGTTCCAGAAGATAGAGGTGGTTGAGTCTCTGGATTTTGGAAGAATGCTCGTTCTCGATGGTGTTATCAATCTTACAGAAAGAGACGAGTTTGTCTACCATGAGATGCTCGTGCATGTTCCCCTATTCTCTCATCCAGACCCATTAAAGATACTCATAGTAGGGGGTGGAGATGGAGGCACTGCCAGGGAAGTACTCAAGCATGAGGAAATTGACAGGATTCGGCAGGTGGAGATTGACAGGGAAGTCATTGCTGTTTCGAAAAAGTATTTTCCCTCGTTAGGTATTGCCCTTGACCATCCTAAGGTGAATGTTCTTCTAACGGATGCCATTCAATATGTACGAGAGATTGAGGAGACCTTCGATATTATTCTTGTTGATTCCACCGATCCGGTTATTGAGCAAAGTGAGGGATTGTTTTCCGTGCCCTTTTATAGAGATTGCCTCAATGCTTTGACAGAACAGGGGATATTGGCGGCCCAGGTCGGCGACATATCTTTCGAAACCAATCTTGTTTCGGCTGTCTTCAATAAACTTAAAGAGGTTTTTCCTGTTGTCAGGATATACCTCGCCCCTATACCTTCCTATACATTGGTTCCTTACAGCTTTGCATTTTGTTCAAAGACGATTCATCCTGAGATGGGATTAGGGCTCTCACGTTTTGGGGGGAGCTTTCAAACCAGATACTATAACCCACAGATTCACCAAGCAGCCTTTGTCCTGCCTGAGCATCTGAGAAAGGAGTTTGAAAAGTAGCTCTTTCTAAACTTTAGGCACTTTAGATCACTTTAAACTTTAGTTCACTTAAACAAGGCACTCCCTCTGGTGGCCGGAATTTGATCACTCCCAATCAATTAAGGAGCAGATTATGAAAATAGTATTTCACCATGATTTTTACCGGGTTTACACCTCGGATCCGGCAGCTGCCCCGGAGAGAATGCAAAGCATCGTTACCATAATTTCGGGGCATTATGAATTTATGGAAGCCACCCCTGCCAAGGAAGACGATATAGCTGCTGTTCATACCTCCTCCCACATAGATGATGTTAAGAGGTTGGGTCTCTATGATATCTCTGCCCTGGCAGCTGGTGGAGCCACTCAGGCCGCCTTCATGGGACTGAAAGATCCTTGTTTTGCCCTGATCAGGCCCCCGGGTCATCATGCCTCAGCAGATAGGTCGTGGGGTTTCTGTTATTTCAATAACATGGCTGTTGCCTTGGAAAAACTAAAGAGAGAAAAGGCTATCGAAAGGGCCTTCGTACTGGATATAGATCTCCATTTTGGTGATGGAACGGTAAACATATTTCAGAACAAGGAGTATGTCTCAATTTTTAATCCATCTTCCAATGACAGGAAAACCTATTTGAAGGCAGTAGCAAAGGAGCTAGCAGAGCAGCAATCAGACATAATAGGGATATCAGCCGGATTTGATAATCATAAAGATGATTGGGGAGGGTTGCTGGAAACCGAAGACTATACAGCTATAGGGGAAATGGTCAGGGAGACGAGTGAGAGGTGTGGCTGTTTTGCCATACTCGAGGGAGGCTACAATCACCAGGTTTTGGGCCATAATGTACTGGCCCTGTTAGATGGCTTAGAACATGGTCATCTATTTAACGATAAGCCTGTACTTACCAAACAACGAGATTAGCCAGGATACT
>JABXJY010000389.1 GCA_013375385.1 Desulfobacterales bacterium | reverse complement strand
AATTAGGTCTGCCTTGCCTTCCTCGACTATCTCATCAGCCATATGTGGATCTGTAATGCTGCCCGCAGTAATAACTGGGGTGGTATCCACAACCTGTTTTATCCCCTCTGCAAGGTACACATGATAGCCTTGCTTGTAATATAGTGGCTGGACCAGATGATCTCTTGTCTCATACATGCCGCCAGTTATGTGAAGAATATCTACACCTGCTTCAACGAGTCTCGGAGCTATCTTTTTTGCCAAATCGAGGGTAATGCCCTCGTCGCCTTCAATATATTCATTGGCACATAGCCTGAAGATTAGCGGATAGGTTTCCCCTGCTCTTGATCTTACTTCTCGGATCACCTCCAGAGGGAATCTCAGTCTGCTTTCGAAACTACCACCGTAAGCATCTGTTCTTTTGTTTGTATAGGGTGATAGAAACCCATTGAGTAGATAGCCGTGAGTCCCATGGAGTTCTACTGCGTCGAAACCGGCCCTCTTTGCGCGCAGTGCTGCGGCTCCAAATGCGTGAATAATTTCCCGAATCTCTTCTATCGACATCTCCTTAGGGACCTCTACCGTGCCCTTTGACGGTATCGCAGACGGTGCTAGTATTCCGTGTCCAGAAATATCAGAGCGTGTTTGTCGCCCAGCATGCCCTATTTGTAAAGCAGCATAAGCCCCACAGGATTGAATCGCTTCAGCCAGTTCGTTGAGCCCCGGAATAAATGCATCACTGTAGACGCCAAGCATACAGGGAAAACCTTTACCAGTTGGGTGAGGATAGCTCATTTCTACAATAATCAGTGCTGTTCCGCCTCGGGCACGTTCACTGTAATAGTCTATCATCTTTTTGGTTACTGCCCCATCCTCTGATGCGAAATTTGTCACCATAGGTGGCATAACAAGCCTGTTTCGAAGTTCCATGCCTTTTACCACGAGTTGCTCAAGTAGATGTTTCATTGGTATGATACCTCCTTTCTCATACGTTCCCCTTTCAGTGAGCGTGGTGTAGGATCAAGGTGCTTGGGTAGGCCAATGGTTCGATTCCAGCTCAAGAAGTTGCCGGGCGTTTCTGGTCGTGATCTGCGCCACCTGATCCTTCGTAATTCCCTTTATCATGGCCACGGCCTCCAGTGTCCTGACAACATCGGCCGGTCCCGATCTTTCTCCCTGATATTCCACTGGCGAGTCGGTTTCGAGAAGGAGCCTCTCCAAAGGGGTTTTGGATATGGCTGCCTGATGCTCCCTGCTGTACGCGGCAGCCGGCGTGGCCGAAATAAAATATCCAGCCCCTACTATCTGATCCAGAATCTCAAGGGAACCACTGTACCAGTGGAAAACCGCCTTTTTGACTGCCATATCCGAAATCATGGAAAAAACCCTCTGGTGGGAGTACCGACAATGGAGGATCAGTGGCTTATCGTATCGGACAGAGACCTCTACAAGCTCCTGGAAGACCTCTCTCTGCAATGCTTTTTCGACCTTTGCCTTATAATCTAATCCCACTTCCCCGATGGCAACACAACGTTCGACATTCTCTTCAATAAAGGCAAGATTCTCTCTGATTTCCGGTTTTCTGATTTCCCAGGGATGGTAACCGATTGCGGGGAAGACGAATCCTGGATTTTCTTCACCGATTGCAAGGACTCTTCGGTTAGATTCGAGACACATCCCGACACCGATAATGGCCAATATCCCCCGGCGCCTTGCCTCTTTCAGATCTTCTTCCAGCTCTTCCAGTTCATTGAGATGGGCATGTCCATCAATAAGCGGAAGATTGGGGTTCTTCTCTGTCTCAATATGCATAATCCCGACTAGTGTTGCGTTTCATAAAAACCTTTACACTGTCATTGCGAGGAGCGAAGCGATTGCGAGGCATAGCCGAAGCAAA
>JABXJY010000114.1 GCA_013375385.1 Desulfobacterales bacterium | reverse complement strand
AACATAGTCAATAACGTCCCCGACTTTTATTGCAGGCCCCTCCTTGCAGCCTGCTTTGCCGCAGAAAACATGGTAGCGTGCCTAGACAATAGGATTTGAGACAGTCCCTGTAAGCAGATGCGAGTGGATGTGAAGTAATCCGAATCAGGCTGCCAAGGGCCTGTTTTTTCTTTGTTGATTCTGTTTTGGCTTCAGTTCTGAAAGGAGCGCGGATTGTAGAGCATGTCCCATTTTGAGAGTCTGGATCCCCTTTTTCACCCCCGCTCAATTGCCCTTGCCGGGATTACGACCGCCAATCCTGAACATTGGACCCGAGTTTTTTTAGACGCCCTTACCGAGATTGGATTTGAAAGGCCAATCTATCTGGTAAACCCCAAAGGCGGTAAGATTCAAGGGCATAAGGTTTACAGGAGCCTTCGGGATATACCCGGCACAGTCGATTATGTGATCAGCACGGTACCTGCTCAAGCCTCGCCCGGATTGGTCGAAGAATGCGATACCAAAGGGGTAAGGGCCATACATTTTTGTACCGCAGGCTTTAGCGAAACGGGGGAGGAAGAAGGGGCAAGGCTGGAAGCGCAACTGGTTGAAGCTTCTCGAAGAAAGGGGATTAGAATCATAGGCCCTAACTGCATGGGTATTTACTGCCCTCAGTCGCGCCTCTCCTTCGGTGTCGGTTTCCCCCAGGAAAGTGGTCATGTAGCATTTGTCAGCCAAAGTGGCGGGAATGCAGGAGGTCTCGTTAGACAGGCAGCCTGGCGTGGTGTTCGCTTCAGCAAGGTCATTAGCTACGGTAACGCCTGCGATCTCAACGAAAGCGATTTTCTCGAATATCTCGCTGATGATCCTGATACCAAGATAATAGGCTTGTACATCGAGGGGGTTAAGGATGGAGCAAGGTTCCACCGAGCGCTGGAAAGGGCAGCGAAAGAGAAGGTCGTGGTATTACTCAAGGGAGGGATTACTCATGGTGGTACCAGGGCCGCTGCCGGCCATACCGGATCCCTCGCCGGGGACGAAGTGATTTGGGATGCCCTCTGCAGGCAATTCGGGATAATTCGGGTCTATTCTCTGGAAGAAATGGCTGATATATTGCAGACGCTTCTGTTTCTGCCCATCCCTGAGGGTAGAAATGTTGCCTTGATTGGTGCAGGTGGTGGAAATAGTGTCCTAATTGCCGACGAATTTGAAAAGAAAGGGTTAATCGTCCCCCAACTCCCGCAGGAGATTATCCATCGGATACGTGAATTTAGTCCGGCTGCAGGCAATATTCTTCGAAACCCCATAGACTACTCACAAACTATTATGGAAACTGGTAAATTGGGAGAATTGGTTAGCATTGTTTCAGGATGGGAATCCATTGACTTTCTCATTGGTTTTCTGGACTTAAGTGGGTTTGCATCGCCTCAACCGTCAACGTCGGGTGCATTGTCCCGATGGGCGGATGGAATGTTCGAAATGATCCCAGCATCTTCAAAGCCAATCGCTATGGTGCCACAACTCAGTGTTGTACCAGAGGACGCGAACGAACTCATGATAATTGCCCAGGCGTTTGTTTCCTCTCAGGTCCCCACCTATATGTCTTTTGCCGGCGCTGCCAATAGTATCAATTTATTACTGACCTATAAGGAGAGCTATGCGGGTAGACTAAAGGCATTACGAGTCTGAACAAGAATCTAAATCCATTCTAATTCGGTTTCCGTTAACTCGCCCCCCGCGTCCCCCGTATTGAGAGTTCCTGCCGGCTCAATTAACAATATCTTACATTCTTCGATGCAAGATGGTTTATGTTTTGAGGAAGTGGTGAAGTGCGGGTCGGGCCACGCTAACTTATTGATTATTATAGATTAACGTGCTCAAAATAGATCTTTTTATGCCCTATATCCTCTTTTTTGCCCCCAAAATGGTCATTATAAAGAATATCTCTCGCCATTGATTCCCGTCAATAATGCTCTTTTTGATAGCAAAAATGCCGATATAGCCCCCAAAATAGGGGCTGATTATTACCATAATGTCAATCATTTGAATCGCTTAGCTTGGCCCGACCCCTTTTTCGCTTTTTCCGTACAATAGATCCGTGGTACCGGGCTGTAAGCGAGTCTTTCCTGGGCAAACGGACCGAGGACTCCCTGAAGAAGGAGGCAGGGGAGAGCCCTGAGAAGCTTATCACCCTTCACGCTGCCCTGGGATTCTGGGCCGAAGGGTCCGGGGCTAAGGAGAGGGCAATCGAGCACTACAAAGAGGCCTTGGAATCATTCATCGACACCTGGATCGAGTTTGATTTCGCCAAGGAGCGGATCAAGAGCCTGAGACGGGCTTCAGAATAGTTCCCTCCTACCCCCAAGAACGCTTTTTTCGGTATCCTAAAAATCGAGGAAAGTAAGATAGTTGCTCGAGCTAAGTTCATATTTCACTTCCTTAACGACGCCTTTGTAAGAATACGCGGTGGAATTCTGACATCAAACTGAATCTTTTCAATTATAAATTCCGTACCTTTGCCTTTTTTCATCATGTCTTTAAATATGATCCGTTTCGGGAACCAGCGGCCTTGTATATTTGTTATGTCTCTCAACTCGGCCCTCTTTAGTAGTTTCCCACTTTTCGCGTATAGCTCTTCCCGCAGGGGTACAGCCCTTGCTTCATCCACCCACATCTTGCGCTTGTAGTAGGCCACATCTTTTGACTTGGCAGTTAATTCCAGTACCCAGCATGGTCTCCCATCTACTGTTTCGGTACCCGTCACATCTGCACGGTAAAGGTTGGTTAATCTCGGGTCTTCCATGAAATCTTCATAAGACAGGTCAGAACCCATCACAGATTGTCGCAGCATGTGACCGGATATCTGAATAATCCTATCTGTTGAAGGCGAATATATCCATAGTTTATCTTCTAATTTCAACATCTTTGTCCCTTTTTCTCTCGCTGGAGCAAGGTATTCTGTGAATGCCTTCTCTTCGCCCTGCCCCCAGGACTTTGATTCAATGGTCCTGGTGCCGCGTCGCCCGTGTATGACCATTTTGGAGACAAATACACGAGTTTTCGATGTCATATTCAGATCTATCTTTCTCAATATCGTCTCACCTGACGGGTATTGTGCATAGAGCGTTGATGCACTCATCAAAAAGAATATGGTTAATAATTTTTTCATACTTCCAACTCCTTAAATAATTGCGCGGTCTGTCTTTTATAGATTCCAATACCGGACAACATCGTGCCCAATACCGTAGAAAATAGGCCCGGCAAAAAACCGATATAATAGGCCTCTGATGTTATCTGTGTACGCAGAACATTCGACAGCATCATAGTCGAACTTTTCATCATAGAACCGAAATCAAATCCCTTCACCTGAATAAGATAGGAAATCCCAAGTCCAATAGCCGTACCAATTACAGAGCCTATTACACCGATTAAAGCCGACTCGTAAATCATCGACCTGTAGACCTGACCTTTATTTTCGCCGATGGCCAGTCGTACCCCGACCTCTCCATAGCGACGCAGACCGCCAATCAGCCCGGCATTCCATAGTACTAAGGACATTGCCAATACAAATACAAAGACCAATATGCCGGACATACCCGAGGCCATATCTAAGTAACTTGCCAGGTCTTTTTGCTCCCTCAAGGTCAACATAACAGGGTCAAATTCATCCTCGGAACCGGCAAACTCAGCATTAAACCGCATTGCTACCTCAGCTGCTTTTGCATCATCGTATATATGATCCTCTAAGTATCCCAAAATTTCGCTCGATGCATCGCTCATATCCAGAGCAAGCTGTGCATCGCTAATATCAACTATCATCGCTCCTCTGTCCATGGGCCTAACGCCAAATCGCACTGTACCAGCTATGACATAATTTTGCATAGCCATGCTGCCATACATGGTGGAACTTAACAGGGTGGCACTTTCACCCGGGCTAACACCCAGTTTCGTGGCAAAATCGTCGCTGATAAGAATCTCACCAGGTTTTTCCGGCAATCGTCCATGCACCAGTGCCTTTTCAATATTCAGGTTGGCTATCTCCGGACTTTTATTGGAAAGCAAATCGACTGCCAGGCCCATCGCCGGTCCATGCGTCTTTGTTTCCCTGTTTTCATCCGGGATATCCAGCAGACCGCCAAATCGAATTCGATTAACCCAGATCATATCAGGATACCTTTTCCGAAGATCAGTCAATATCTCATCTACCCCTAACAAGGCAAGGTCATTCGGCATTTGATCTTCATTTTCCGCATAGGCCTTAGTCATGATCTTAACATGCCCGGTAGAGAAATTGGCGTTGGAATTGACCATATCACCTATAACACCTGTTATCCAACCATGAAGTAAAACAGTCAGTGAAACCCCGGCAATGACTACCAGAATCGGAAATAGGCTCCTTGAACGGTCCCGGAGCAGCCCTTTTAACAGAAATCTTATCATTGGATTTTACCCCTTATAGCTTCTGTTGGTTTCATTTTCGATATCCTTCTTGTTGGCAAAAAGCTCACTATCGTAACCGTTATCAAAACGAGTAGAGTGGTACCGATCACCAATCCAGCACTGTAAGTCGGGAATATTTTTTCTGCAATTGCAAGACCATAACTATCCACTGCTTGTGGCATTGCAAAACCCTTAACAGCGCTGAATGCAAGTACTGGAATGCCGTAAATAGCCGCTACTATTGCAGCCAGAATTCCATGCATGGCACCCTCAATTGTAAAGAGTCTAACCACCTGTCCTCGGGTCATTCCGAGTGCTATGTGGGTTCCTATCTCTTTTCGGCGGCGAAAAATAGACAGAACCTGGGTGTTGAAAATTGCCAGCATAGCCAGAAATAAAAGCAAAAGATAGATTATTGAAATACCCACCTTCTTAGCCTGGATTACCTCTGTAATGTCCTGTAGTAAGAAATCCTGATCCTTGAAGTTCCATCCGGCAACTGCACCTGAAACAGCTGTATCTTTGTCGGACACGATAATTGTTACCTCCCCGGGCATCTGCATCATATTGCGAAGACGTTTCAAGGGGATCCACATCTGTCCGTTATCAACAGTTCCCACATTTGTTTTCATAATGTGGACGATTCTCGCTTCCGCCGCGTCAAACGTGCCGTTCACATCCCGCCAGCGAACGGCAACAAGATCGCCTATTTTGAGATTTGTGCTCTTAGCCATGCGTGTACCAATCACTGCGGGAATTTCCTCAACATCTGTTTCTACATACTCAGAGGGAATGCTTAGTATTTTTTGTTTCGGATCAATCCCCTTTAGTAAAATACTCTGTATGCGCCCTTCAGGGAAAATAGTGGCCTGCGAAATGAGGATAGGTGTGTGAGAACCTTTCTCTGTTTTGGCTTTCAATCCCTCCGGCAAAGACCCATGACTATCCCTTATCGTAAATGGATCATAGGGATCATATTCTTGATGCCAGTATTGTCCCCCACCGACCTCCCATTCGATCATATCGCGGCGTGCCTGTCTATTCCACCCTTCCAGAAGTCCCTGATACCAGATAATGACCACGAATGAAAATGAAAGAACGATAACATTCAGCCATGTCCGCAACCCTGCACCGACAAGGTTTCGATATGCTAATTTTAAAGCAATCATCTTAATCCCCCTCTAGTTCTTTTTGTCAATTAATTCATCTTTTACAACCCTGCCGTCTTCCAGATGTATTTTCCGGTGTAGATATCGGATGACTTTTTCGTCATGAGTGGCAAAAATGAATGTGGTTTCGAGCTCAGCATTTAGTTTTTCCATAGTCTGTAGAATATTATGGGAATTCTCAGCATCCAGGTTTGCCGTTGGCTCGTCGGCAAGTACTATCTCCGGCCTTTTCACCATAGCTCGGGCAATAGCCACACGCTGGCACTCCCCTCCTGACAGTTGCGCCGGTCGGGATTTTACTTTGTTCGATAGACCTACCCATTCAAGCGCATCCTGCACCGCATTCTTTCGGGAGGCAGCAGTCATCTTTAGAAGAAGCAATGGGAATTCTACATTCTCGAAAACTGTATAGACCGGAAGCAAATTGAACGTCTGGAAAATGAACCCAAGATGTTCGTTGCGCAGTCTGGCTGCCTTTTTGTGCGACAAATCACCAATGGATTGATCAAGAACCGAAACTCTACCGTCGGTTGGTGTGTCCAGGGAACCGATGATGTTTAACAGGGTTGTTTTCCCGGACCCGCTTGGTCCAACAACACCGGCAAATTCGCCTTTTCCGAAAGTGAGGTCAATACCATCAAGGGCAGTGAATTCACCGCCACCGATGGGGAACTGCTTTACCAGGGCATCGATCAGAATTATTTTTGAATCTTCCATATATTAAGCCTCCTGTTTTCTTATTTACCACGGAATTTTCATAATAACAAACCTTGGTCTAAGGATTTCTAGTTTTCTATGTTGTTCCGTGTTTTTCTGTGGTGAATTGTTTTCTATCTCGGAAATCTTCGATAAATCCGTGCAGTATAATCCGTGTTCCATTAAGATCTTAGTAATTATATACCACCATTAACTGTACACCTTTCCCACCGAATGTATTTGCTCCAAGGATACTGCTAATCTCCGGATTCATAAAGGTGCTGACATTTATTATCCAGCTATCATACGTGCGCTTCCATGTTGCGTAATAATAAGGATCCTTATTTTGCCAGTCATAGAAGACAATGCCTGTAAAATTATCAACAAGCCCAAAAGGATAGTTTAGAGAAATTCCTGAAAAATCTGCATCCCGATTAAAGGAGAACAATTCTTCAGAACCACTGCCTAAAAAGTGCTCATACATAACATGCAACCCATTGCCTAAAGAGAAAGTATAGTCTGCACCCAAAGTGAAAAATTTCTGCCATTTATTAAGTTTCGCTTCTATACAGGGAAACTCAACGTTAACATCCAAATCAGCAATTTCCACTGCGACTGCCTCAAACCAAAAACCTACACCTAAATCCCATTGGCCATCGAGTGCATACCTGTGTTCCGGAAATGTGAAGTAACAATCACAAAGTTCATTACACTCCTTTGAGGTATGAAGTTGCCTGTGATGAGTAGTGAAGGCAATCTCACCGGTTCCAATTGGGTATTGTGCGCGCCCGCCAGATTCAACTGTATTTTCCTCTGTGGGAAATGCTTCCCATCCCTTAGTTTCATCATTGCCGTAGAGTCCCCAGAGCCAGACATTGGCGTTATTCATAAAATAATAGCGCAGCAAAAGTGCATTCACCCCTTCTGCGAGTTGAAGTGGATCGCGGGGATCAATGCGGTCAAACCACATAAGTGAGCGAATGATCTTCGCCGGCCCAAAATTTATCCTTTGCAACCCGAGGCGGGCCTCAAAATTCGAGGTAGAATACCGTAACCAAAGACGATAAGGTTCAATCTTGCCATTATCAGTGGTATACTCTATTGAATCAAAATCAAATGTGGTGAAGGCATTAATTACTATTTCCATGTCCAGATTGGCATTGGTGTCTAATCCATAATTTGCAGACAACTCAGGCAAATACCTGAAACCAGCCATGCCTGATAGCCCTTCTGCTGATTTATCTTTGACTGTCGTCCAGCTGGAAACTTGGCCGGCGAAATCAAGAGTCTGCGAAAATGTGATCTGAGGTAGCATTAAGTATAATACCAATACCGATATTTTTATTTTTTTCATTCTCATATTTCTAATTATTATCGCCACGCCTTTTTGCCATATTTCCATAAGAAAAACAAGTGGTCAGTTCCACACTAAAGGTCTCGGAAATTCTACAACTCATTGAATTCATATGGCTTTTTGTGGTGATCGTATCGTGCCACCCACATGGAATGGCTGAATAATGAGGATTGCGAGGCCGGCAAACAATAGATATAACGGGCATAATCTCCATTATGCGGAAAAAAGTGTGAAGAACTACCCGATCTGTTAAACAGTAGGTTAAACTGTAAGCAAGGACATAATCAAGAATGATTTTTTAAAAGTCTATGCCTGTTTATTTCCAAAATACTCCCTTACCGCCTTTAAAGATATCCCCTTGGGAGGATAAAGGAAGCGCCCTTTGTATTTGGCAATCCTCTCTAAGCATCTCTCCAGTCTCTCATAGGGAATATCTTCCCTGAGCACCCTGTCTCTTATGAGCTCCATGCTGGCAAGGAGGGGGGACTGGTTGCTACAAATGAGCAATAGATCAATACCTGCCTCAAAGG
>JABXJY010000113.1:5061-8174 GCA_013375385.1 Desulfobacterales bacterium | reverse complement strand
CAGATAGCCTCAACCTATTGCATATTTCAATCGCAGTTCATTCAAAGCAGGGGTTCGAAGATTCCAACAAAATACTGTAAGGCGACCTCAAAGTCTCCATCCGGAAGTTGTATAATCAAGTCTCAGTTATTATACTTTAACGTTATATTAGATACCCAGGCTTCTTTTTGCAGCTTCTAGTTCATCCTGACTGAATTCCCATCTTCCTATCAACTCTTTAAGTTTCTCTCTAACCTCCCTATACTCATTCAGGAATAACAAGCTCTTGTTCTTGTCTGCGAAAATATCTGGGTCTGAAAGTATTTTTTCCAGCTCTTTTTGCCTTTTCTCCAGACCGGCAATTCTCTCTTCTAATGCAGCCAGTTTGTCCTGAATGGGTTTAAGGGTTGCCCGAATCAGCCTCCGTGTTTCCGCCTCTTCTCTTTTTTTTACCTTTCGACTTTTCTTGCCTTTACCGGATGATACCTGAACCTCTTTCTCATCAAGGGCTGCCGATGGAATTTTGGGAACTCTTTCCAGATGATCATAATATTCATTGAGGTTGCCCGGGTATTCTTCAATATCCTCCCTATCTAAATCCCAGATCTTTGTGGCCACCCTGTTGATCAGTGACTGGTTATGGGAGACAAAGATCAGTGTTCCTCTATAGTCAGCCAAGGCATCTATCAAGATCTCTGATGATATGAGGTCGAGATGATTGGTAGGTTCATCCATCAACATGAGATTTCCAGGTTTTACGAGCAGCTTTGCAAGCGATACCCTGGCCTTCTCTCCTCCAGACAGTACTCCTATTGACTTATCGACATCATCACCTGAAAACAGAAAGGCACCGCACACACCCCTTACAAAGCCTATTGTCTCATCGGGCACAACCTGACTCACCTCCTGGACTACTGTCTTTCTGGGATCCAGCATATCAAGGTGATGCTGGGCAAAGTAACTCATGGTCACCCTGTGGCCAAGGGTTATCTCGCCATGATCAGGTTCGGTTTCATCTGCTAACATTCTAAGTAACGTTGTTTTGCCTGATCCGTTGCGACCTATGATGGCTATCCTCTGGCCCCTCAATACCGTGAGATTAATGTTGGTATAAAGATGTTTTTTGTCAAAACCCTTTGAAACCCCTTTGATTGTCACCACCTCTCTTCCACTCCTGGCAGGAACAGGGAAAGAGAAATGGATGGTCCTCTGGGGCCGGTGAGATTCGACGAGTTCCATTTTTTTGAGCACTTTTATTCTGCTCTGTACCTGTCTGGCCTTTGTGGCCTTATACCGGAACCGTTCAATAAATCTCTGGGCCTCTTTTATCTTTTGTTCCTGATTCCTGGCCGTGGCCTCCAGGGTTAGCCTCTCCTCCTCTCTGGCCTTCAGGTAAGAATCATAGTTGCCCCGGTAGTTTTTCATACCTTCTGACTCAAAGCTTATGATGCTACTTATCTGCTTATTTAAAAAATCCCTGTCATGGGATACAAGAATTGTAGCACCCTTATAGGTTTGAAGGAATTGCTCTAACCAGTGCACAGAAGGGATATCAAGGTGATTGGTTGGCTCGTCAAGCAAAAGCAGGTCAGGCCTTTGATAAAGGAGACTTCCCAGAGCTGCCCTCATCTTCCATCCCTCGCTCAGGGATGCAACAGGGATCTCAAAATCCCCGGGTTGAAAGCCTAAACCGGCCAGGATCCGTTCGGCCTCATGGGACGGGTATTGCCTGTCCAGATAGCTCATCTCCTGGTGTAGTTCAGCAAGTTTTCCTGCCGCTTTTAGTTGATGACCACCATGGCTGATATTCTCCAGTGAGTCCTCTATCTGCATTATCTCGTTTCTGAGCCTGGCCCTTCCTGGTATAGAATCCAGGATAGACTGGAGAACCTTACCGGATAATGCAGCATGAACATCCTGGGGTAGATATCCGATCCTGATACCTCTCCCTGTCTTAATCTCTCCACTGTCAGGAGAGATTTCCCCGGCTATGAGTCTCAACAGTGTCGTTTTACCGGACCCATTTGGCCCTACAAGCCCTATTCTGTCTCCCGGCTCGACCTGAAGTCCTATTTCATGAAAAAGTCTCCTCCCCGCAAAGGTGAGGGAAAGTTTAGAGATAATTACAAGGCTCATAGTCTACAAAAGCAAGTGAACTAAAGTGAGCTAAAGTTTAAGGCTAATAGGTAAACCACTTAACTTCAGACACTTTAAACTTTAGGCACTTTTTTTGATTACCTCCGCCAGTATGCGGGGGCAAGCATAATGATAACGGTGTATATCTCAAGGCGGCCGAGAACCATACATAAGATCAGCGTCCATTTACCCGGATCAGGAACAGAAAGGTAATTGCTTATGGGCCCAACCAAACCTAGTCCTGGTCCCACATTACCTATCGTGGCCGCTACGGAGGCAAATGATGTAACAATATCGAGGCCAATAAAGGACACAATGATGACAGCCACAATAAAGAGGGTTAGATAGAGGATAAAAAATCCCCATACGCTATTCAGTACCTCTTCAGGAACCGGCTTACCACCAAGCTTTATGGGTCTTACTGCATGGGGATGAATAAGCCTGAAAATCTCCCGGTAACCATGTTTGACAAGCAATATGATCCTCACGACCTTTATTGCACCACCGGTAGATCCTGCCATGGCCCCGATAAACATGCACAATACGATAATGATCTGTGATAGGGCCGGCCACTTTCCATAATTGGCAGTTACGAAACCGGTTGTTGTAATTATGGATGTGACCTGAAAGGCCGCATGTCTGAATGCATTGCCTATGGAATGATAAACTGTCCCGTAGATATTATAGGTTGCCAGAAGCACAAGGATAGCCAGGATAAAAAGAAAGACACGGAACTCCGGATCCCTCCCAAATACCCTAAGATTTCCCTTTAAGAATCTAAAATGGAGGGAAAAATTTGTCCCGGCCAGGAGCATAAAAACAGTAATAACACCCTCAAAATAGGCACTATTATACTGGGCAATGCTTCCATTCCGTGTGCTAAATCCTCCGGTCGGCATGGTACAGAACGTGTGGCAGATGGAATCGAAGAGAGGCATCCCACCTATGAACAAAAGGCCTATCTCAAGTACGGTGATAAGCAGATAGACCTTCCATAG
>JABXJY010000113.1:0-4961 GCA_013375385.1 Desulfobacterales bacterium | reverse complement strand
GTAGTGGTAAAGCCAGATATAGATTCAAAATAGGCATCGGTAATAGTGCCGATTGAACCGGAAAATAAAAAGGGGAGAGAGCCAAAAAAACCGGCACTTAACCAGCCAAGGGTAACAATGGCCATACCCTCTCTTTGACTGAGAGATGAGTAGTCAGATCTTTTGATAACAAAAAAGAGGGTAATACCGCTCCCCGAGGTGATAACAAGAGAGTAGAGTAAGGGGTAAAAGCTTCCATCAGAATAGATGAGGGAGATGGTGAGAGGTGCAATCATGGAAAGACCGAGGAAGAAATTGAGGATTCCGATCAACCGAAAGATCTGACGAAAACGCATTAAAAGTATTCCAGTTTAACGGTAAACAATTTTTCAAGCTTTGGTATAGCCCCTTTGAGGGCGAATATTATCAGATGATCGTGGGGCTTGATGACGTTGTGGCCTCGTGGGATTATAACCTCTTCTCCCCTGACAATTGCACCAACAATGGCCTCTTTCGGAAATTTTACCTCGGATAAGGGAGTATTTACAATGTCAGAAGTCTCCAATGCCTCGAACTCAATAGCCTCAGCTCCTTCTCCCTTGAGGGGTGTCACACATATCACCTTTCCCTTCCTGATGTATTGGAGAATGGCCCTGATTGCAGAAAGCCGTGGGCTTACAACCGTGTCAATTCCTATTGCAGAGACAAGGGGAATATAGCTCAGTTTTCCTATCCTGGTTACCGTCTTTCTTACCCCCAGTGCCTTACCCAGCAAGGAGATAAGAACATTATTCTCCTCATCCCCGGTGACTGCAACCATAATATCCACCTCAGCCACATTCTCCTCCATGAGGAGGTCCCGGTCTGTGCCATCACCATTTAACACAACCACATTTTCAAGCTTTTCGGCCAGCTCCAGGCATCTCTGGCCATCTTTTTCAATTATCTTGGTGTTAATAGTGGTCGTATCAAGTGATGATGCTAAGGCCAGGCCAGTTTGACCGCCACCAACGATCATAAGCCGGCTCAATCCCTCTTCTCTAAGATTCAGTAGTCGAAAAATATTTGAGACTTCCTCCCTCCGGGTAACACAGTATATCAAATCGTTTGGCTGGATTGTATCCTGACCCTTAGGGATAATAACCTCTTCTCCCCTTACTATAACACCAACAAGGATGGCATGTTCCAAATCAGTAAAGGAGGAGAGTTTTCGTCCAACTAATGGGGAATCATCTTTTATGGTTATACCAATGAGCTTGATTCTACCATCAACAAAGTCTATAACCTCAGTGGCCGCTGGCACCTCCGTGAGCCTGAGCATAGAGGCAACCATCTCTGACTCAGGATTAATAACGAGGTCAATATTCAAGAAATCCTGATTGAAGATCTCCCTATGCTCCATATAATCTGGATTCCTTACGCGGGCTATCTTAGTAATATAATCCGTTAGATGTTGAGCGTAGAGACAGGCAATTAGATTTACCTCGTCACTATCGGTAGCTGCCACGATTATGTCACTTTCCTTAATACCTGCCTCTCGTAATGTCGAAGGGTTGGTGCCTGATCCCAGAATAGCCTGAACATCTATGACATTTTGGATATGCCTGATTTTATTAGGATCCTTTTCAATCACAACTACATCATGATTTTCCTCCGAGAGTCTCTGGGCGATATTAAAACCTACCTCACCGGCGCCTATAATGATGATTTTCATTTGCTCTTTCCTTCACTACTGAGAATTACCCCATACATTTCTTCTTCTTATGGCAAAACTAAGTTGACTTTTAAGAAAGCCCAACTCAAAAGTCAATAAATAAGAGGTTTTCTTCTTCTATTGCAAAAGTGCATTGACCTAAGGCACTGTAGCTCACTTAAACCTGATGCAAGGGTCTATGCCCATTTTTCCTTCCATAATATTAGTTTGACCTGGAGGAAAAGAAAATGATATACGAATTGGTGCTTATACTATTCTTCAGTTCTTAAGAGATGGGAAGCAAGCCAAAAGCGCCGAAAAAACTGGGTCAGTGGTTGTCTACTGCCATTTGCGGCAATGATATCACTTCCTCCTGCCTTTATGTCTCTGCCATCGCTGCCTTTTATGTTGGCGCTTTAGCACCCATTGTCCTTCTTATAGTCGCTCTCATTCTCTATCTTTACCGAAAAATCTATACAGAGGTTGTTGAAGCCCTACCCCTGAATGGAGGAGCCTATAATTGTCTTTTGAACAGCACTTCCAAATTCTCCGCCGCCCTGGCAGCATGCATGACCATCCTTTCCTATATAGCCACTGCAGTCATTTCTGCAAAAACAGCGGTAAGCTATCTCCATAGCCTTGCTCCTTCTCTGCCGATCATCAACGTCATTATCGGCACTATCATTGTATTGGCCTTGTTTGCCACATTAAATATTATCGGTATCGGAGAATCCTCCATAGTGGCATTTATCATTTTCCTGCTGCATATTTTAACCCTCACGATTCTGTGTCTGTTCGGGGTAGGGAGACTCTTTGATGGTTTCGAGATTCTGCGGACTAACTGGGCCAATGTCCCCACTGGCTGGGATCAATTGTCTATAGCTCTTTTCATGGGGGTCTCAGCCGCACTCCTCGGTATCAGCGGATTTGAAAGCTCTGCCAATTTTGTGGAGGAGCAAAAACCAGGAGTCTTCCGAAAGACCCTCCGCAACATGTGGATAGCAGTATTCATTTTTAATCCGCTCATCTCTTTTCTCTCTCTCAACCTCATCCCTGTAGGCGAAATCACCCAAAACCGTGATTACCTCCTTGCCCACATGGGAAGAATCCTTGCTGGCGATTCCCTTCACATTCTGATCGTGCTTGACGCCTTTCTGGTCCTCTCCGGGGCAGTTTTGACCAGCTACGTTGGAATAACGGGGTTAGTCAGACGAATGAGCCTCGATCAGGTTCTCCCTAGTTTCTTGTTGAAACAAAATAAGGCGAGGGGAACGTACCACAGGATCACCATCGGGTTTTTTCTCCTTTGCACGTCCATCCTGCTACTCACCCACGGGAGTCTCCTCGCCTTAGCTGGGGTCTACACAATCTCTTTCCTGGGGGTCATGAGTTTGTTTGCCCTTGGAAACATACTCTTAAAGATTAACCGGAAAGAATTGAAAAGAACCTTCAGGGCCGGCTGGATTACAGTCCTGGTTGGGCTTTGTGCTACCATGACCGGAATTGTGGGGAACATAATCATCGATTACAAGAATCTGCTCTATTTCTTGACCTATTTTATCCCCACTGTCTTGGTTGTAAGTATAGTCTACGCCCGGATAAAAGTCTGTAAGTCTATTGTTTACCTTGAAAACAGACTCATGGACAAAATATTTTTCTGGCAAAAGAACAAGACCCCAACCGGCACAGGGGTCTCGCTTGAGAATAGACTCTTGGACAGGATATTTATCTGGCGCTCGGCTATGATCGACAAAATCATGGATATTAGCACCCAGGAGGTTCTGGTCTTCACCAGAGGGGGAAACCTGCCAAAACTTCGTCGCGCCTTTGATTACATTGTCAAGAATGAGGACAGCCAAAAGGTCTATGTGGTTTACCTTCAGAGCGAGAAGGACGATGAGGTTATGAAGAACCTGAAGGCTGATCTGGAGGTCTTAAACAGGACTTATCCCGAGATAGACATTGACTTCATTTGCCGGCAGGGCAGTTTCGGTCCAGAGGTTGTTCGCCAGTTTTCAAAGGAGTTTAACATTCCCATCAACAATATGTTTATCGGCAGCCCTGAAGAAAAACACAGATTCACCATCCAGGAACTGGGAGGAGTCAGGGTGATATTTTAGAGGCAAAAGGAGGAACTGAGAGGGGGAGCATAATCAGAACAGTCTTCTTTGGGTAGCAGTTCCTTTTGCTTTAGGAGTAAAGCCAAAATGTCTGTAGGCACGGCTGGTGGCTACTCTTCCCTTTGGCGTCCGATTTATGTAACCACTTTGTATCAAAAACGGTTCATAGACCTCTTCCAGGGTATCCTTTTCTTCACACAAAGCAGCAGAAAGGGTATCAATCCCTACCGGGCCACCGTCAAATTTCTCTATTATTGTCAGCATGATCTGTCGATCCATCTTGTCCAGACCCCGACCATCCACCTCCAGTATATCCAAAGCCTTTTCTGCCACCGAATGTGTAATCATCCCTTCAGCCTCAATCTGTGCGTAATCTCTTACCCTTTTTAGTAACCTATTAGCTATTCTGGGTGTTCCCCTCGATCTTTTTGCAATCTCGAGGGCACCTTCCTTATTAAGCTGGACACCAAGAAGGGTTGAAGTCCTGAACACAATCTCCTGGAGTTCCTCGGGTTTATAGAATTCCAGCCGTAGAACAACGCCAAACCTATCTCTTAAAGGGGGTGTGAGCAAGCCAGTTCTTGTAGTAGCCCCAATCAACGTGAAGGGGGGGATGGAGAGCTTGACTGTCCTGGCTGATGGCCCCTGGCCGATAATAATATCCAGTTTGAAATCCTCGAGGGCAGGGTACAGTATTTCTTCCACCACATGATTCAGTCTATGGATTTCATCAACAAATAGAACATCCCTGGGCTCCAAGGATGTTAGAATGGCTGCCAGATCACCCGGCCTATCCAATACCGGGCCAGAGGTCGTTCTTATGTTTACACCGAGCTCATTGGCTATTATGTGGGCCAGGGTAGTCTTGCCAAGACCGGGACTACCATGAAAGAGAACGTGGTCCAGGGCCTCAGAACGGCCTTTGGCCGCCTCCGTAAAGATCCTGAGATTTCTTTTGATGTCATCCTGCCCAATAAACATATCCAATCTCGACGGTCTGAGACTGAGTTCGAGTGAGTCTTCCTCTGCCTTAGGTTTTGGGTCTGTGATTCTTTCTTCCATCATTATCGAAAATTACAGCTTTTAATCTTTGATGCTTTCGTAAAAAGTCGCCGGTGCTGTCATTGCGAGCGTAGCGAAGCAATCTCATTGGCTGTAACTGCTTGAAA
>JABXJY010000388.1 GCA_013375385.1 Desulfobacterales bacterium | reverse complement strand
GTTCATTTGCGAGGCCTACTTCTTCGAAAAGAACATCAAGTATCATCTCGGCTATCGTACGCTCATGGAGCATCGAGAGGAGCTTGGGTGCGGCAGGTTGATCGTCACGCATATGAGCGATGACATGCTCGGGAAGCTTCAAAGCATTGAGGTAGAGTATGCGGAGGACGGTAAGCGCATTGTCCTCTAGGATCGGTGGCTTCATTTCTCTTGCCCCTGTGTCCACGGAAGAGACTCACCTCAGAGACCTCATAGGCCTTGGCTATTCTGATCACAGAGGATACAGAAGTCCTGAGAGGCCCGGTCTCATAGCCCACATGCTCCCTGCTTAAAGAATTGGGGGAAAAAAATGGCTATCCAATTGACAGTCTTCTATGACTATTTATGACCTTACGCCTACCGGGTGGCTACCTGGTTGGAGGGCATCAAATCTGAGGTTGCGGAGGGTCTCTCCATTCAATGGAAGGCCTTCTCACTGGATCAGCAGAATAGCGAGGAAAGTCCGGATTTCATGATGTGGGAACACCGGGATTATCCCAGCCGAGGCGTTACGGCACTTGTGGCCGCTAAAGCCGCAAAGAACCAGGGGGAGCCACTATTTCTGGGGTTCCATCTGGCCACCTTTGAGGCCAGACATGATGAGGGCAAGGATATCGCTGACCGGAAGGTGCTCCGAGATATCGCCAAATACGCGGGGCTGGATCCGGTCCGGTTTGAACAAGACATGGCCAGGGAGGAAACCTGGCAGGCTGTGGGAGAAGATCACATGGAGTCCAAGAGAAAATGCGGCGTCTTTGGAGTTCCAACCCTGGTCTTTGGACAGGGACAGGCGGTCTTTGTTAAACTCGACTCCATTCCAGAGTCAAAGGAAGAGAGAGTTTCCTTGTTTGAATTGATATACGGTATGGGAGCAAAAACACCTTATCTCCTTGAGATGAAGCGGCCCTGACGCTCCATCACTCATGCTCCCTCTTGAGGCGTCAAACAGAAAGCACGCTCATCAGCCTGAACATATATCTTGAGAATTATACAACTCTTCTAAGGGTAAGGTTTTCTCAAATTTTCAGGGTACAGGCATTATTGCGGCCCTTTGATTCTTCAATGTCAATCAGCGCCGTTCTAACCATGAATCTTTTTCAGAAGCCAAGCCATGTTTTTTCCAAGGGTCTGCATGGTTTGGATTCCCTCTCCATCTTCTCTAACTTGACCAGGCTCACGTCCGATACCCACATTCCAATAAGTGGAACCGGCAATAATCATCTGGCCATGGAGAAACAGGTGATTGAGTGTATCGAAGGTCCGGACAGCTCCGGCACGCCTCACAGCTACCACCGCAGCACCTACCTTCCGTCTGAAAAGACCTCCATTGGCCGCAGATACCATGCCGCAACGTTCAATGAGTGCTTTGATACCGGCGGTTACATCGGTAAAATAGACAGGGGAGCCAAGCAACATGCCGTCAGCTTTGATCATCTTGGCTAGACACTCATTGAGATTATCCGTGGTAACGGAACATTTCCGGTCTTTGTTCTCGAAACATTTGTAGCAGGCGATGCAGCCCTGGGGAGCTTTACCGGCTAATTGGATAAGTTCGGTTTCAATGCCTTCCCTTGAAAGCTCATCAAGGACCGTGTTGAGAAGCACAGCAGTGTTGCCGTCCTTTCGACCGCTACCATTAAAGGCGATGACGTTCATGACCTTCTCCTCCTTTCCAAAAGTTCCTGTGTTTTACTGTGAATTCCTGATTGCCTCAATGTAGAGTTAATTTGTGCCACTTGGAAATATAGTCTTCTTACCAAATCCAACACTTGACGGCTTCGTAAAAAGTCTTTTCACCGGTCATTGCGAGGAGCGAAGCGGTTGCGAGGCGGAGCCGAAGCAAACCC